>CAZIDA010000277.1:0-5143 GCA_964537865.1 uncultured Acidobacteriota bacterium | reverse complement strand
AATGAGAAACAAGGAGGAATTGTTTCCCGCCGCTCCGCGAAACCGGTTCGAGTCTCACTCGCGGCGAACAGGAATACAGCCAGGCAAAGCGAGAACAAAATCCATCGAAGCTTTGAAGTGCGCATCATGAGGACTCCTGAGAATGGAATTCGAACCCACGCGAAGACCGGAGATCAATCGTAAAGACGAATCGGCCCGCGCCCCAGTTGCACGGGTGATGTGATTGAAGAACGCGATCAAAATCCCACGGGACGCGCCCTCAGAAATACCGGCGCGCCATGAGGAAGGGGACGAGGCCCGGCGCGGCAAAGAAAACAAAATTTCTTCGGCTAGGCGCGTCCCCCGGATTTGGAACTTACTTCTCTTCGCTGTAAGGCGGGCGCTTGGGCTTGGGAGGTTCTTTCTTCAATTGCTCCTTCATCCAATCGATCGCCTTCTCGAGTTGCGGATCGTGGCCCTCGACCACCAAATCCGGCCGGTTATCCACCCGGATGTCCGGATCCACGCCGTGATTTTCCACCGTCCACCGGCCGCCTTGGTCAGGAGTCCAAATAGCAAACTCCGGCGCCGTCACGCTCCCGCCGTCAATCATGGGAATAGACCGGCTGATGCCGATCAATCCGCCCCACGTGCGTTCGCCGATGATGGGGCCGATGTTGTAACGTCGGAAATAATAAGGAAACGCGTCGCCGCCGGAACCGGAGAAGCCGTTGGTCAAGATGCACTTGGGTCCGTAGATCGCCGCGGTCGGTGTCCTGAAATCGGCGCCTTCGCGCGGCGCCCACAAAGAGAGTAGCTTGCGGCTCAAACGTTCGACGAAGAAATCCGGAATGAAGCCGCCGGAGTTGAAGCGCTCGTCGACGATCAAACCGTCCTTGCCCTCCTGCGAATAGAACGCCTTGCTGAAATCTTGAATTCCATTGATGGCCGTGTCGGCAACGTACATGTAGCCCACGCGACCGCCGGTGGCTTCTTCCACTTTGCGGCGATTGTTTTCCACCCAATCGAGATGTCGGAGGCCGGCTTCGCTCGAAATCGGAACCACCGTCACTTCGCGCGCGCCGTCCTCGCTGGGTTTGGAATTCACTTTGAGCTTCACTTGTTTGCCGACGAGGTCCTCGAAATAGCTGTAAGGATTCGTGGGCGTGTGAAGCGCTCGTCCGTTGACGGCGATCAAATAATCCCCGGTCTTCACGTTGATTCCCGGCTCCGTCAGCGGAGATCGGTATTGGAGATCCCAGTTGTGTCCCGGATAAATCTTCTTGAAGCGAAAGAACCCCTGATCCGCTTCGAAATCGACGCCCAACAGCCCGACGCTGACGTGCTTGGTTTGGACCGTGTCGCCACCGCCGACGTAAGCATGCGAAGTGCTCAGTTCCGAAATCATCTCCCCGATCAAATAATTGAGATCGGTGCGATCGGAGACGTAAGGCAGCATCTGGCCGTAGCGCTCCTTCATCTTGGCCCAATTCAATCCGCGCATGTTGGGATCATAGTAGAAGTCGCGCTCGATGCGCCAAGCCTCGTTGAACATCTCGTTCCACTCGGCGCGTGGATCGACCTTCACCTGCAAGCCGCTCAAATTGATCCGCCCATCGCCCACCTTCTTGCCCGGCGTGTCGTCCACAATGCCCACGGTTTGCAGGCTGCGATAGAGAACCTTGTCGCCTTTCAGGGAAATGTCGTATGTGCTGATGCCTTGCAGGAAGACATTGGCTTCCCGCTTCTTCAAATCGTAAATGTGAAGCGAGCCGATGGGGGGCGCGCCCGGTTGCATCTCGCCCACGCCGACGATCGGAGAGTCCATGTAGAAAAGTTTGTCGCCGGCAACTTTTAAGTCGCGGTAGTTTCCACCGGCGATCGGCACGTTGACGATGCGGTGAGCGATTCCTTCGAAATCGATTTCCACGTTGGGAATTTTCTTTTCTTCCTTCTTGGCCTCGGCCTTCTCGGCGTTTCCAGCCGCGGCCGCCTTGGCCCCGGCCGCATTTTCACCGGACTCTTGATCGTCCTTCTTTTCCTCCGGTTTCTCCTCGTCGCTCCGCGGAGCGAACAGTGAAGGAGTGTCTACCTTCAACGTGATGACGTAAATGCCGGTGGTTTTGTGAAACGTCGGATCCAACTCGAAATCGTTGAAGCTCGGATGGAAGTTCCGGCGGGACAGGAAGAAAAGATGTTTTCCGGTCGGATCGAACACCGGATTCCCGTCGTCGCGATACCCGTTGGTCACCGGGAAGACCTTCTTCTGCTCCAAGGAATAAATCTGGATGGCGCCGAATTGGTTGGGGCCGTTCTTGGTGTAGGTAATCCAGCGGCTGTCGGGCGACCAGGAATAATCACTGATCTGTCCGTACATGGAGCGGTCGACTTCCACCGGCTTCTTCTCGTGGAGGTCGACGTACCACAGCCGCAGCGTCTTATCGGCGAAAGCGATCTTCTTGCTGTCGGGAGACCACAGGGGATGGAAACGATAAACGGCGCCGTCAAAAGTGATGCGCGTCTCGGCGCCTTCGCCATTTTGCGGGCGAATGTAAAGCTCATACTCGCCGGTCTTGTCGGACAGATAAGCGACCCATTTTCCATCCGGAGACCACGCGGGATCGAGGTGGTGCACGCCGGAGGTGGTGGTCAAATCCAAAATGTCGCCGTGCTTCGCCGGGGCCGTAAAGATCTCGCCGCGCGCTTCAAACAGCGCCCGCTGGCCGGTGGGGGAGATGCTGAAGGTGCGCATCAGCGGCTCGACGTTCTTGAACTCCGGTCGGGTCAAGAACAAGTCGCTGGGAACACGCACCGTGACCTTTTGCGTTTTCTCAGTTTTCAAATCGAAGACGTACAGGTAGCCGCCGTTCTCGTAGACAATGGCCTCCGGTCCCAGCGACGGCCATTTGATGTCGTACTCCTTGTAATGCGTGAGCTCCCGAATCTGCTTCGTCTTCAGATCGTAACGGTAGAGGTTCATGGTCTCGTCGCGATCGCTGATGAAGTAGATGGCGTCCTGATACCACATCGGAAAGTCGTCGGCCGCTTCGGTGTGGGGAATCTCGGAATAGGTGTTGTTCTTCAGATCGTAGATGGATACAAATTGATGCCAGCCGCCGCGATATCGCTTCCAAGTTCGGTTTTCCGTTTCCACGCGGTTGTAGGCGATCTTCGTGCCGTCCGGGGAGAAGGAAGACAGACCGCCCATGTCCAGCGGCAATGGCGTCGGCAGCCCGCCGTCGATGGAGACCTCAAAAAGCTTGTCGTAGCGCAGGCTCTCACTGTTGCGCGAGGAACGAAAAAGAATCCGCTTTCCATCCGGAGTCCAACCCAGGACATCGTCCGGGGACGGATGATACGTCAGGCGTTTCGGCACGCCGCCTTCCGCCGGAATGACAAAAACATCGGTGTTCCCGTCGTACTGGCCGGAAAAGGCAATCCATTTTCCATCGGGAGAAAACTTGGGAGACGTCTCCAAGCCCGGATGCCCGGTGAGTCGACGAGCCAGCCCGCCATCGCGGGGCACGGTCCAGAGATCACCGCCATAGGTGAAAACAATTTGGGTCTGGCTGATGGAAGGATACCGCATCAACCGCGTTTCGGTGTCGGCGGCTGACAGCAACCCCACCAAACCAAGTAGCAGGAGCACGGCCAGCGCGCTCAGAAGAAGACGCTTCATTTTCATGAGATTTCTCCATTCGGATCGAAGATGCCTAGGTTTGACCTGCTGGAATGCTAATACGTCAGAGAATTGCGTTTGGTTTCCGAAAAGTTGGTCGCGCAGGTCGTCGTTCGGACAGCCTGCGATCTTTCGAGCGAACCCGCGAAGCCAAGCACTTCAAGAGCAGCGGCGCTCAATCAGCCCGGATAGCAACATTCACTTCCACTACGGGCAAGACAGCACGCAAATCTTGCGGGCTGATCTCGATCAGGAATCCGCGCTTGCCGCCGTTGATCCAGAGGCGAGGCAAGCTGAAGATGGTGGATTCGGCGTACACCGGCAGAGCGGTGCGAGTCCCGAACGGACTGATGCCGCCTACCTGATATCCGGTGTGCCGCTGCGCCACTTCCGGCCGACACGGGGTCACTTGCTTGACGCCCAGCGCGCGCGCCAACTGCTTTGTGGAAACCTCGCAGTCGCCGTGCATCAGGACGATGAACGCATGCCGCGGGTCGGATTCCATCACCAAGGTCTTGATCACGGCATGCTCGTCCACACCCAACTCTTGCGCGGCGCGCCCCGTTCCTCCATGCTCTTCGTAAGAATAGAAATGCGGCGTGAAAGCCATCTTCTGTTCATTCAAGAACCGCACCGCGGAGGTGACTGGGATTTCCTTCCTCACCGTGAAATCCAATCCGAAACCAGGAAGCGTGAAGTTGAGACGCGGTAAATCCGATCACGTCTTGCCCTAATATTCTAGTTCATTTCTAGGAGTTTACCATCTCCAAGACTCATCCGACGCCGCTACTTCAGCGGTTGGAGTCGCCTGTATTGGCGCAGTTGCTTCTCGGTCCGCGCTTGATGGCGGATCAAGATAATGGAAGCAGGAATCCACCAGAGGGCGGGATGGCGCTATTTGCGCCCTCGCGGCCGTGAAGATTGGGATACCTCGCGTCCATTCTTTTGCCGGCAAACCATCCAAAAACATCAGCGACCGGCCTCAAGGCATAAGGCCGGTCGCCAACGCAGTTGTCTCATCCGGGACTCGATCCATCGCGAGTTCCAGCTTACTCATGGCTACGGAGTCACAGTGACAGTGGTCGTCGCCCCCGCTTGCGTGGTTCCGCTGGCTGTAGTGCCCGTAGCGCGCGCCATGTTGGTGACGGTATTGGAGCACGGCTTTGGGTTCACCAAATCCGGGGCACCCGGCTTCGGCGGGGAGTTGTGCACGCCTACAACATTCACGGACCCGAGCCCCAATGCGCCAAAGGTGGAGCTCTTGACAATCACGGTATAGCTATCGGTGTAATCCCACCCGGCCGGGATGGAGATGCTGGAGAGGGGAGCAGTTTCGGGTGGCGAGTTGGTAAGATAACCGGACACGAATTGTGGCAACCTCAAATTATCGCTGAGCGTCGTGCCCACAACGATGATGTTCGATGCG
Source organism: uncultured Acidobacteriota bacterium (assembly GCA_964537865.1). Taxonomy (GTDB): domain Bacteria; phylum Acidobacteriota; class Terriglobia; order JAIQFV01; family JAIQFV01; genus CAZIDA01. The sequence continues at coordinate 59 of CAZIDA010000277.1, read as the reverse complement.
GTCCCTTTAACCCAAATTACGCAAGGGTTGGTAAAAAGCAGGGACAAAAATTGCAGCAG
>CAZIDA010000276.1:0-5152 GCA_964537865.1 uncultured Acidobacteriota bacterium | reverse complement strand
GATCAATTCCCGCAACCGGCTCAACTGAACGGCATCGAACCCGATGCGCTCGACGATGCCGGAGAAATATTCCATGTGCCCCAGATTGATTTGAAAATCTTTCAGCCCAAGTTCGTGCAGGGCTTCGATGGTGACGAGAAGAATTTCCAAGTCGGCATGGATGAGCGAGCCGCCGATATGCTCGATCCCGATCTGCGAGAACTCGCGCTGCTGTCCGCCGCGCGGCGATTCATAGCGCAACACCTCGCCGCAATAGAAAAGGCGAATCGGTCGCGGCGCCTCCTTCATGCGCGAAGCCACGGTCTTGGCCACCAAGGAAGTGAACTCCGGTCGAAGCGCCAAGACGTTTCCTTCACGGTCGAGGAACCGGTAAACCTTTTTTCCGAGCTCCACGCCCACGCCGCGCTCAAACACGTCCATGTAATCAAAGAGGGGAGGAATGATCTCTTGATAGGACCAGCGTTCGAACACACGCGTCACTCGCGCTTCAATGCGACGGCGGAAGCGCGCCTCTTCGCCAAAGAGAACTTGAGTCCCCAACGGAATCTGCGTCAGTGTGTCCATACTTCATTGCTGGCAACGTCCGGCGGTGGAATTAGGCGGAGCGCCTGGACCTTCTACCTTTTCGGTCGATGTTTAAGGCGAGAATTGTAGATGACAATCCCCGTTTTGAAAAGCAGTTCTGGAGGGCGCGACCGATGGCGCGAAAATTCTTCACGGCCGGCGCCGCCACCGTCGAGCCGGCGCCGCTCAAATAAACGCCGACTAATCCCGGCATCTCCGGCAGCGACAAGGCCTCCTTCAAACCGGGCGCGAGCCGCAGCCGGTAGGGCTGATGAAGTCTGTCACTAAAAAGTGTTTGAAGGGAGACCTTCGAAATTTTTCGAAGGGCATGGGAAAGCAGAACCGTGTTTTGAAGATTCTTGACGGCGTCGGCGAACGGAATTCGAGCGGGCAAGACGCGGCGAGCATCTCGCGTTGGAATTTCCAGGTCGGGAACGGCGGCGATTACTTTGAGTCGAGGGTCGAGGGGAAGCGACTGGACGATAGCCGAGCCTTTGCCGTCCAGCCGCGCCGCCGTGAAGCCGCCGACCAGACAAGACGCTAAATTATCGGGATGGGATTCAAATTCCAAAGCGACCCGGAAGAAGTCGTCGTGAGAGATTTTTCGGAAGGAAAAAAATTCCGCGATGCTGATGCCGGCGGTGATAGCGGCGGCGCTGCTGCCCAGTCCGCGAGAGAGTGGAATCTCGTTGTGGATTGTCATCCGCAGCGGCGGGAGCGAGACTCCAAACCGGCGCGCGGCTCGTTGAACGACGCGAAGAATCAGGCTGTCGTTCTCTTGCGCGAGCTGATCGCAGCCCAGGCCTTCAAACCACAAAACCTGCGCCCGTGAAGGAGAAGGCTGCACACGCACGCGGAGCGGCAAATCCACCGCGATCCCCAACACGTCAAATCCCGGTCCCAAATTGGAGCTGGACGCGGGAACTCGGATTTCAAAATCGAAAGTCTTCATGAGCGTTTATCCGGTTGAACTCGCTTCAGGGTTTCGCGAACGGCTGACGCCGGCAATGATCTTCCGGTGAGAATTCGAAATTGCGCGAAGGCCTGCGCCAAAAACATTTCAATTCCCGAAATGGTTTTCATCCCTCGGCGTCGGGCGTCCCCAAGCAGCTTCGTCTCCGGCGGTTTGTAGACCAAGTCGAAGACGGCGTCAGTTCGAATTCCGGATAGATCGATAGGTGATGCTTTGATGTTCGGCCACATTCCTACGGAAGTGGCGTTGACAATCAGCGCGAAGCGCCGATCCTTCAATTCGCGAAATTGAATCACGCGCAATCTAAACTGTCGCGCCAGTCGACGCGCTTTCGAGACCGTTCGATTGAAAACGTACACTTCGGCGCTCTGTGAAACGAGGAACGCCGCCGCGGCTTGGGCAGCGCCACCGGCGCCGAGCAGAAGCACCTTTGCCCCGTTCAATCGAAGCCCGGCTTGTTGAAGTGGCTTCTCAATGCCGATGACATCGGTGTTGTAGCCAATCGCTTGGCGTCCATTAAAGCGCACGGTATTGACGGCGTCGGCGAATTTCGCGGAGGAATCGAGATGATCGAGATATTTCATGATCGCAGTTTTGTAAGGCAGTGTCACGCTGAGCCCGCGGATTCGCAACGCGCCGGTCCATCGCCGGAAATCGCCGAGCTTGCCTGTCTCCAGCCGCAGATGGACGGCGTTCATTTCGCTCGCGGCAAACGCGGAATTATAAATCACCGGGGAAAGAGAATGTCCGAGCGGATATCCCACCACGCCATAGACTCGAGTGCTCCGATTGATGCGATGAATCCGATACTGCCGGGCTAGCTCATCGACCGTGAGTTGTCCGGGGGCGGAAGCCTTGTCCGCTTGCTGCGCCGCGTACGTGAAAGCCACGCCGCGCGAAGGTCCGAGAATTCGAGTGGCTGTTCCCGAAGTTCCCATTCCCAAAATCAAAGAATGGATCCCTTCCTCGTGAAGCCGATCTTGAAGACGAAGCAGGCGGGCAGCGTCGTCCATGGAATTGCAGTGTGTCGCGATTTTCAAAATGTCCGGACGCGCTGCCTTCAACCGCCGAACAATGGCCGGCAAGTTCGCGGGAGTCTTTTGGAAGTTGTGATATGAAACGATGATTCGCGCGCCGCGCTCCCGAAGTTCTTCAACGATCCCAATTCCTCGGTCGTCGATTGATTCAATCTCCAAGTCAACCCACTGCTGAAGCCCCGCCGCTTGCAGGAGCCGACGAATTTGTGCTTCAACGCTTCCTGGGAACCCTCCGCCGATTTCCCGCCGTCGCAGCGTCACGATCAAATGATTGCGCCGAAAAGTCTTCTTCGAGAGAGCGTGGATGATGCGATCGATTTCGCGCGGACCGGCGAGATAATCGAGCCGCAACTCGATCCACGCGGAAGAACGTCGAGCGCGTTCCATCGCCGCCAACATTTGGCTCGCTGTCGATTCGACGATGGGAATGCAAATCAAATTGAAGATGTCTTTCGGCAAACCCAAATGATCCTTTCGGGACGGCCTTGAGGGCGGCGCAAAATCGCATGAAAGGCGATTTATCGGACGCCCGGTGACGTGCGACACAATGTTGAAAATCGCCGTATTGTATCAATTCTCTTTCGAGGTCGCGGGGATTTCTCGGCGCTGCGCCGCCGAAGCGTTTGACAACACCGCCCGCGGCCATTAAGCTTCGTTCCATCATCGCTGAATTCGAAGTCCGGTCCGGGAGGTTCTATGACACGCCAATCGACGCTGCCGCGAACGGCTAAGCTCGCGGGATTTGTTTTTGCCGGCGCGGCGCTCATCGCTTTTTCGTCGCTCCTTTTTGCGCAGCCGGCCGGCGAGACGCCTCGCCCGCCTTCTTACAGCCAGGCCTACTGCAGCGGATTCATCAGTGAGTCGCAACCTCCCGCCATTGGAAACGTGGTGGGCGCTGAGGAAGGCAGCAAGAAGAACGATCTTTCCGATGGCGATTTGGTCTATCTGGGCAACGGTCCCGTGTCGAGCGCCACGGTGGGCGCTGAATATTTCGTCGTCCGCCCGCTGCGCAAGCTCAAGGGAATCGGGACGCTTTTTCAGGACGTGGGACACGTCAAGGTGGTGGACCTCCACGATAATGTCGCCGTGGCGAGAATCGTTTTCAATTGCGTTGAAATGAACGAGGGCGATTGGGTGGTGACTTCGCAAGCTCGTCCCATGCCGATGGTGCCGCCGCCCACGGTAGTGGATCAGTTGGCGCATGCATCCGGTAAAGCGGAGGGATCGATTATCGCGTCGAAGCGCGACGTGGTGCAACTGGGACAAGGTCAGATTGCTTATCTGGATGTGGGAACGAACAAGGGAATTGAGCCGGGCTCAGTGCTGCGCATCTTCCGGCTGTCCTATCGCGGTTCGATCAACGATTACAACCGCAGCCAGGTCAAGAAGTATGCCAAGACCTCCAATTTTCCCCGGCAGATCTTAGGCGAGTGCGTGGTGTTGCAGGCGGAACCGAACACTGCGGTGGCGTTGATCACCTCGAGCTTGGAAGAGATAAACATTGGGGATCGTGTCGAGTTGAAATGAAGAACTCCCCTCGGCGTGGGTTCACAATTCCTCCGCGGCGCTTGGGTTCTGATTCAACTCAAAACGATCCGGGGTTCTTCATCTGAAGTTGTGGAAGGAAGATGGGCGAAGGCTTCTTCGATTTGAAGCAGGAAGCCTCGGCTTAAAGGACGTCCGGATCCTTTGAGGCGCGCAAACTGCTGCAGGAAAGCGAGACAATCGAGAGCGGTCGAAACCTTGAGATGATGCTGGTTGAGATCGGGATTCTTGATCTTTTCGTCAATCGCCTTTTTGAGGTCGTCGTAGAGAATCTGCGGCAGAGAGCCTTCGGGCTTGGAATCGTAGTAGAGTCCTTTGTCCAGTGTCTGAAAGGTTTTCTCGAGGGCTTCGAGCGCCTCCAGAATGTCGGAGTCATGGATCTGAGGATGAGCTTGGTAGCAATCCCAAATCTTACCCCAAAGTTCCATGAGGAAGAATTCGTTGGCAACAAGGAAGCTGCGGTCAAATTGCTTTTCGTCGAGATGCTCTTTGGCGCGCTGGTCCAGGACACCGCGCTCTTCCGCGTAGTTGTAGCCTTCCCGCAGATGGGGGCAGTCAATGGGGCAGTCAATTTCGATCTCGCGTTGGGTGGCACAGCAAACGGCGCAAATTTGAGCGGACTTGGCGGGACAATGGCGCTTGGCCTTTCGAGTTTGGCACAGCGGACATTTCATGCGTCGACTCCCTTGAAAATTCGAGCGAGACGAGAACAGGTAATCTATCGGAGCGAGTGAGTTCTGTCAATGGAAGGGAAAACAAGTTTGCGGCGACGGAATGAGTGGAGCGTGAGATGTTCTCGCGTTTGCCGACGAATCATTGGATGTTCGTTCCTGATGATGTGTCTGTTCCTGCTCGCTCGGGAGATTCGAGCCGATCGCATTCTCTTGAAAAACGGAAACGTGATTGAGGTGGATTCGACCTGGGAAGACGCCGACAGCGTTCACTACGTCCGCAATGGCGGAGAGTATGCCATCGCCAAAGGCGCGGTCTTGCGGGTGGAACGGTCGAGTGAAACGTCGACACAACCCTCCGC
>CAZIDA010000275.1:0-5153 GCA_964537865.1 uncultured Acidobacteriota bacterium | reverse complement strand
GCGCAGGTCCTATCCGGCGACGAGGGCGCATTTCGCGAGATCGTCGAGCGGCACGGTCGTACTCTTTTCCGTGTGGCGTTTCGCATCATGAACAACGAACAAGACGCTGAAGACGTGGTTCAGGAGTCGCTGCTTCGCGCTTATCGCCAACTGAACCGGTTTGAATCGCGATCCAACTTCGGCACCTGGCTGTACCGGATCGCCTTGAACTGCGCACTCGATTTGAGGCGCAAGAAGCAGAAGGAATCGGAGCGTCATGAGAAGCCCACCCGACCGGAGGCGACGGACCCAGTGATGGACTTGCCGGATGGTAGCCCCACGCCGGACCGGCTGATCGAAGGAGTGGAGATTCAACGCCGCGTCGATCAAACGCTCTCCGCCATGGGCGAGAAAGAACGCGCCGCCTTCATCCTGCGCCATTTTGAAGGAAGGAGCATCGCGGAAATCGCAAAGATTCTGGGACTGCGCGAAAGCGCCACCAAGAACAGCATTTTTCGAGCGGTGCAAAAGCTGCGACGAGAGCTTGAATCTTTGACCCCGAGTTTGCCATGAACCATTTGACCGAAGAAGAACTCATCGCTCTTTACTACCGTGAATCGGAGGCGGCATCGGCCGTTTCCGGCCATCTCGAATCCTGCGAAGAGTGCCGGCTGAATTACGACCGCCTGCGGCGATTCTTGAATGGTGTTGAGGCGCCGCCGATTCCAGAGCGCGATCCTCTATTTGAAGAGCGCATGTGGCAGCGCGTCAGATCTCATCTTGAATCGAAGAGCCGATTTGATTGGAAGTCGCTCTTTCAACCGCGGCGTCTAGCTGCCGTGGGAACGGGGGCGGCGCTGATCGTGATCGCGTTTCTCGCGGGACGATTCTGGCGAAGACCGCCGGCGCCCGGCATCGAGCAACCGATCTCTCAAGCCGCTCGCGAGCGCATCATGCTGATGGCGGTGGCGGATCACCTGGATCGGTCGCAACGCGTTCTTCTGGAAGTGATGAACTCGCAGGACACGCCCACCGTGGATATTTCCGCGGAACAGCGGCGCGCTGAAGACTTGGTGGAATCGAACCGGCTTTATCGCCAAGCAGCTCTGAAGGCCGGTGACGCCGGCGTCGCCAACGTGCTGGACGAACTGGAGCGCGTGCTGCTTGAAATCGCCCGCGGCCCGTCGACCCTCTCGGCAAGCGACTTGGAGAGCTTGCGACAACGCATCGACGAACACGGACTTCTTTTCAAGATTCAGGTCATGGACAACCAGGTTCAACAGCGAGAACAGGAGATGACTCGACAGGCCATGAAGAATCAGACTTGATTGCACTTGTGGCGCAGACACTCTTGTCTGCGCCCCGGCTTATGTCTCCATGAGAACGCGGCGCAGCAGGAAAAAAGCGCAGACAAGAGTGTCTGCGCCACTTGAAAACACGGAGGCGTCATGAAGAAGCTTCATTCAGTAATTTTATTTGCGGTGATGGCACTGCTGGCCGGCCCGGTGTGGGCGCAGGACCCTGTCCCACCACTGTCACCGCCGATTCCATCTGAGTTTGGTCAAGCGTTTTTCCCGGTCGACTCACAAGCGCATTCATCGGCTTCCGCGCAGCAAGAGCGCGCCAATGAAGCGTACGATCGCGGAAACGAAGCGCTGGATCGAAACCAGTGGGACAAAGCTATCGCGTCCTTCAAGCAAGTGGTTGAGCAAGGTGGATCTCGCTCCGATGGCGCCATGTACTGGATCGCTTATTCGCTCAACAAACAAGGAAAGCGGGAGGAAGCGCTCGCCACCATCAATCAGTTGACCAAGGCGTATCCGCAAAGCCGCTGGCTGAACGACGCCAAAGCTCTGTCGGTGGAGATTCATTCTCAAATGGGTCATCCGCCCTCTCCGGAATCCGAAAGCGACGAAGATTTGAAGCTCATGGCGCTGAACGGGCTGCTGAATTCCGACTCCCAGCAGGCGTTGCCGATCCTTGAAAAAATGCTTCAGGGAAATCAGCCGCCGAAGATCAAGGAGCGCGCTTTGTTTGTTCTCAGCCAGAGCGGCTCGCCCCAGGCGCGAGAGATCATCGTAAGAATCGCGAAGGGGCAAGCGAATCCGGATCTCCAGCGAAAAGCCGTTGAGTATCTGGGATTGTTCGGCGGGAAGACGAGTCACGCGTCGCTGCTCGATATCTACAACGCATCGTCCGACTTGGCTGTCAAGAAGGCGGCGCTTCACGCCCTGTTTCTTTCCGGCGAGAAAGGGCTCCTGTTGAATCTCGCCAAAGGCGAGAAGAATCCGGACCTGCGCGCGGCCGCCATTCGGCAACTCGGCTTGATGGGGGCGCAGGATGAGCTGTGGCAGATTTACCAGTCCGAGCCTTCCGAGCAAGTGAAGAAACGGATCGTGGAGTCGATGTTTCTGGGCGGAAATTCCGCACACCTTCTGGACATTGCTCGCAACGAAAAGAACCTGGAGTTGCGCCAAGCGGCTATCCGAAGCCTGGGGTTGATGGGAATCAAAACGAGCAACGATTTGGTCGCCATTTACAACAGCGACACGAATCCGGCAATCCGAAAGGCCGTCATCCAAGGATTGTTTCTGCAAGGTAACGCCAAGGCGCTCGTGGCGCTGGCGCGTAATGAAAAAGATCCGGAAATGAAGAAAGCCATTGTGCGGCAACTTTCCATCATGGGATCGAAAGACGCCACCGATTACCTGATGGAATTGATCAACAAATAGTCCGCGCGATCGGCGCCTCACGAATCACGCGCTTCAAAGGGTGAAGGGCTCCGCGTGAGCGCCGCTCGCGATTTGCTCGCATTCCCTCCCCTTCCATCCATCGAAGGAGAGGTGTGTCCCGAAATTAGAAAGGAGCAGTTCCATGAAACGGTTTCTCCAATGGATCACGATTTTCGTCCCTCTCTTTTTCTCTGTGCAACTGGCCGCGCCGGCGCAGGCGCCCCGCTTCATCAACGCCAAGGAACAGACCTTGAATGCGGCGCCCGACTTTCAGCAACAGTTTCGCTCGTTGGTCGAGCGGCAACCTGGTCCGGCTTGGATCGGCTACGCGGAAACGAAGATCGAAGGACATGGATTGATGTGTTGCTTCGAGCCGGTCGAACAAGCCTCCCACTCCTCGTGTGGACGATGCCGCTTGGAGGGTCCGAGGAAAGGGATCGAGATCGAAAGCGACTCGCCGACTTCCACCACCGCGAAGCTGGAATCTCCGGAACTTTTCTGGGTGCTCTTCCGTATCTCAGGAAGGAAGGTTGAAAAGATCAGAGTTTTTTCGCAAGAGTGCGAGTTGGATGCGGGCGGTTTACCGGTGATTTGGATGGAGCGCGTCCCTCCCGGTGAAAGCATCCGCTTGCTGGCCGGTTATGTGACGATCGCCGGGGACGAAGCGGAGTGGCATCGGCGCCTGAGCCACGAGGCCTTGGCCGCCATCGCGCTGCATCGCGACGTGGCTGCCAATGAAATGCTGAATCGGTTCGTGGAAGTCACACAACCGGCCGCTCTTCGAAAAGAAACCTTGTTTTGGCTGGGCAGCGCGCGCGGGGAAAAAGGATACGAAGCCTTGAAACGCGTGGTGAAGACCGATCCCAGCGAGGATGTCCGGGCACGCGCGATGTTCGCGCTGTCCGTGAGCAAGGCGCCACAGGCGCTGGAGACGATGATCGACGCCGCCCATCATGATGCGAGCGCCAAAGTCCGAAGCCAAGCTCTTTTTTGGCTGGCGCAAAAAGCCGGACAAAAAGCCGTGGGCGCCATTAGCGCGGCGATCGAGCAGGACCCGGAAACGGAAGTGAAACGTCGCGCCGTGTTCGCCTTGAGTTTGCTGCCCAAGGATGAAGGGGTTCCAAAACTGATCGAGGTGGCGCGAACCAATCGCAATCCGATAGTTCGGAAGCAGGCCCTCTTTTGGTTAGGGCAGTCGAACGATCCTCGGGCCTTGCGGTTCGTCGAAGAGATCTTGACGCATTGAAGGCTTGAGATTTTACAGAAACCTTTCGCCCGGAATTACGTCGAAGTAGATGACGACTTCCGTGAGCGGGATGAATGTGATGGGAGAAGATAAAATACAGTGACGACGGCAAAAATCTTAAAGAGCGAATCGGCTCGGGTAGCCGCGGTGCGCTCTGAGCACCGCGGGCCGCCTTTTGTCATTATATTTTCAAATCATCAATAAGCGGCAACTGGAATTTGAGAGAAATCGATGAAGGAGAATCCAATATGAGTTCCAACGGCTCCGCGCTGATTGATTTGCAGGGTGTCACCAAAGTTTTTTTCACGGATGAAGTGGAGACCCACGCGCTCGCCGGCATCCACCTTCGCATTGAGCGGGGCGAGTATGTGGCCATCGCGGGCCCGTCGGGCTGTGGCAAATCTACACTTCTTTCAATCTTGGGCCTGTTGGACTCGCCCACCGATGGAAATTACACGTTGAACGAGCGGGCCGTCGCCAATCTGAAGCTTGCGGAGCGCGCCAGGATTCGAAACCAAGAAGTGGGATTCATCTTTCAGAGTTTCAATCTCATCGGCGATCTGAGCGTCTTCGAAAATGTGGAATTGCCGCTGACCTACCGGGGAATGCGAGCTTCCGAGCGCAAGGAGTGCGTGAAAGAGGCGCTGGAAAAAGTGGGCATGGGTCACCGGGCTAAACACTTGCCCAGCCAGTTGTCCGGTGGACAACAGCAGCGCGTGGCCGTGGCGCGCGCCTTGGTGGGCCAACCCTCCATTCTTCTGGCCGACGAGCCCACCGGGAATCTCGATTCCAAAAACGGCGATGCGGTGATGGATCTGCTGGAAGAATTGCATCAAGACGGCGCCACCATCTGCATGGTGACGCACGACGCGCGCTTTGCCCGCCACGCTGATCGAACGATCCATTTGTTCGACGGCCGCATTGTCGAAGAAAGCACCGCAGTGCAGTGAAGAAAGCCCGCGAGGCATCGGGGGCGCTGAGACGCGTCATCAGGGATTCTGACTTCGATAAGCGCGCGAGGACATTCAGAGGAATTTACTTCTAAGAATTTTTCCGCCCCGGGGCTTGTTGCTCCGAAAATGAGCTTCTGCCGCCCGCCAAGGCGGGCTTGTCTGGATCTTTTGGCTCGCTTATCCCCACGCTCAGAAGGTGTGAAAAAATCGGCTCGCGACCATTTTTCAACAGCGTAACCCGAT
>CAZIDA010000274.1:0-5165 GCA_964537865.1 uncultured Acidobacteriota bacterium | reverse complement strand
ATTATATACCGGGGCATTTAGCGCTCTGGAAAACTGCTGTCGCCGCTAAAGCGGCTGGTCCGTTCATCAACCTCTGTTCCGGGGGCTCACGCCCCCGGCTACTCACGACCGCCGCTGGCGCGGCTGCATTCTGGCGTCGCGCTACGGCGTGTCCCAGAAGGAAATGCGTTGCTTGAAATGCAATTTGCTTTCGTCGTGGTTTGGGCAACGCCGGTGGATCAATAATATCCCTGACTCGCTGGAGAATCGTGACGATGGCAGCCTCATGAACGTCCAGCCGCTCCTTGAGTTCCTTTTCCAGCGCGTCCAACTTCCGAGTCAAGTCTTGTGTGTGGCTGAGCGCTCCACGCATTCGCACAAAGGCTCGAACAACAAGAACTCATTTGGACAGCGCGGGGACTGTTGAGGACGTTGGCCGCCATGATCGCACCGTGTTCGGTGAAAGCATAAGGCAGAAATCGTGGGTCGCGATGCTTCTGCGAACCGGTCACAATTTGTGACCGGTTGTCCGGAGTCGCGGATTGCGGCCTTAACCTCCGAAGCCCAACAACTTCGTCGTGGGTAAGCTGAAACATGAAATCCGCGGGAAACTTGGAGCGGTTGCGTTTGACTGCTTGATTCAGAACCTTGGTTGCAACACCGTAAATCCCCGCCAAATCAGCATCCAGCATCACTCTTTAGCCTCGCAGTTCGCAGATCAAAGTGTCCAGGAAACAAGTCTGGATTATATGTGGAAGAATTTTCCAATCAACCGAAAAACGAGACAATTCTATCTATGTTCCGCTGTCGGAGAGGACTGCGCGGACTTTGCGTGTCAGGGCATCCAGTGAGAACGGCTTCTGGAGGAAGGCCACGCTGGAATTGAGAATCAGGTGACGGAGCTCCTCATCATCGATGTAGCCGGACATGTAGAGGATCTTGATCTCCGGTCGAAGCGTTGTCACTTGTTCGCAAAGCGCCCGACCACTCATTTGCGGCATGACGTTATCGGTCAGGATGAGATGGATGGTCCCTTCGTACTCGCGACAAATCGCCAATGCCTCCGCAGGGCTCGGCGTCGCCAGCACGATGTAGCCGACGCTTTCGAGGACGCTCCGGGCCAGTTCCCGGATCGTCTCTTCATCTTCAACCAACAATATTGTCTCTGTGCCCCGACGGGAAGGGGTATTGGAATCGCTTGTCTCAGTCATTTCATTTGCGAGTTCAACTCAAGAGGAACAAATCCAGCAAATCGCATGCCTGCTCCAAACCGACGATATTTGAAATTCATCCAGGGCCTTCAGTTCGTTGGCTGGGATGGAATTCAACCCGACTTCTTGCAAGCGCCCTCCCTGGGTCAGCCTTTTCGATGGCGGCTCCGAGAGGGCCTCCCGGCAGCATGAGTCTGCTGATCTGATTGTGTCAGGCCCATGAATTCTTCATAAGGAATACCCCAGCGAGCGCAAATGAATCGACGAAGAGATTCCGAGATTCGCTCCCCGCTGAGTTCACGCCAGACAGCATTCCCCGAGCATCCGTAATCCGCGCCGATTTGGCGCGTGCTGTCACTGGAATCAATTAAAAGGTGTTTGATTTTTTTGTTCATGTGCCGTGATTGTGCTATGTTGGCACTATCAACATACCGGAATTGTAATTTAATTGAACGTTTAATGTCAACAAGTAAATTCAATGACTAAGACGCGCCTCTCGGCACCCCTGAAACGACTTATGGAGGAGACCGGGTTGAAAGCGTCGCAATTGGCTGAGCTCGTGGGAGTGCAACGATCCAACATATCCAACTACCTCCATGATTCCTCCAACGCCAGCGTTCCCGTGCTCTTGCATTTTGCGGAATTGGCCAGATCACAGGAGCTTCGAGAAGTTCTTTATGGGCTGGCCGGAAAATCTCCGGATTTTGGAAGGAATTCGTTCTCTCTGAAGTTAGAGGGATTCCGACAGGCAGTTCCTCGCTGGGAAATTGCAGACGCCCGACAAACGTACTCCCCGGGAAAAGTCATCAAGCCAAACCTCCAGGAATCCGGCACCGAAGTAATCCCGGTCCCGTGCCTACCTTTCTCTTCAATTTCTGGCGCTTCAGACCCGATGGAATCCCTGGCTGCGAAATCAGTTTTTTCGATCAATTTCGAAAAAGATAGGCTGTCTAAAGTTGATCCGCTGGGAATTTGGCTTTGTACGCGAATGCCTGCTACGGATGATTCCATGGTCAACACAATTTTCCCGGATGAATTGCTGTTGGTCAACAAACGTTTTTCTCTCAAGTCCAGATCGATCGCCGGAAAGATATTTCTTGTGAGTATCCGTGGGAAATGCACCGCGAGAAGGCTCATCCTTGAAAAGGATTCGGCTCTCTTAATAGCGGACAATCACCGTTATCCGTCCCACTTCATAAACGACTTGAATGCGCTGAAGAAACTGCTTGCCGGCCATGTGATTTGGAAAGGAGGGGAGGTGAAATAGAAAGAGGCAAGGGGTTCCACTTCATTCTTCTTCCAACATTTTCCGCAGGCTTCGCGCGTTCTTGGGCGCGTGACCCTCGAAATCGTTGTTGAAGAAGATGTAGACGGTCTGCGCTCCTTCGCTCAACATTTGTCTCGCGAGAAGGGCGATCTCTTCCAATTCTTTCTTGGAGTAATTGTGGGAATACCAATGCGTGCGTCCGTGCAAGCGGATGTATGCGGATTCCGAAGTCACCCAGTCAAGAAGTTTCATTCGCGGCGAATCGGCGGCGCAAAACGCAGAGCCGGCGGAATGCAAAATAGCGCGAGTCTCCTCGGTCAACCATCTCCGGTGACGAAACTCCACAGCCACCCGGCGAGGATCTTCAAAAGCCCTCAGAGCTTTGCGGAGGCGCTCCGGTTGGTAAGGAGTCGAGGGCGCGAGCTGAAGCAGAATCAATCCGAGCCGATCGCCTAGAAGAGACGCCGAGCGACAGAATTCTTGGATGTCAGGTTCAACGCTTTCCAAATATTTTCGATGCGTGATCAGGCGCGGCGCTTTCAAAACGTATCGGAAGCCCTGCGGCGCGCGCTCCCGCCATTTCTGATAAGTGGAATCCTGAAAGCGCCGGTAGAATGTGGCGTTCACTTCCACCGCCGAAAATCTTGTGGCATAGAAATCAAACCAGCGGGACTTCGCGGTCCCTTCGGGATAAAAGACTCCGGCCCAATGCGGATAGTTCCATCCGGAGGTTCCAATGAAGAAAGTCTTCTGAGGCGCTTTCATGGAAAGCTCGTATGCCGGCGATTTCAGATTAGCACAATTCAAATTCGCGGCCAATTCGCATTGCGGAATTGAGATCGTCGCATCGTTCGGGTGATTCTCACACCGATTCATGGAAGAAATGGATGTCGCCCCATCAATGGGGCTGCTGGAAGATGTGATCGAGATGGATTGTTATATCCCCGCCCATGAATGGGCGGGCTGAGGAACAGCAGGCGCCATGAATGGCGCCGGCCGATGCTCCCTCCATCCCGAAAAATGCCGAGCGATTCTCTGCGCAATCTTTGCCCGCCGCGGCGGGTCTCCGCGGTGAACGGCAAATCCCGGACGTGAAAATTCTCCAAACCATGGGATGGGTCCCCACGGCAACGAAGAAAATCTCCCTCCTTGAAATCCGGGCTTATAATGTTTGCGGTCGTCGTTTCTCTTTCCAACGCGTCGGTTCCGTTGCGACGCGCTTTCGGCATTTGGTTTCATCCGTTGAATTCCAAGAAAATTTTGAGCGGAGGTCTATCGTGAAAAGACTCATTTTGCTGTGTGTGGTGGAGTGTTTTCTGGTCGGTCTGTTGGTGGGGCAGCCGGCGGCGACGTCGCCGACCCACGTAGTCGCCATCAAGTGCGCCCATTTGTTGAACGTGAAGACCGGGGTGATGGCGTCCGACCAGGTGGTGCTGGTGGAAGGCGAGCGCATCCAAGCGGTCGGCAGCGCGCGAGAGGTTCGAATTCCGGCGGGCGCGAAGGTGATCGATCTCGGCAATGCTACTTTGCTCCCGGGTCTGATTGACGCGCATACGCATCTCTTCCTTCATCCCGGATCGGAGGATGGGCAAACGCTCCGGGAATCCCTTCCGCGGCGCACCATTGATGCCATTGAAAATGCCAAGGCGGATCTCATGGCGGGATTCACGAGCGAGCGCGATTGTGGGACCGAAGGCGCGAAATCGGCGGACGTGGACGTGCGGAACGCCATCAACGCCGGCGAAATTCTTGGTCCACGCATGGAAGTGTCCACCCAGGCCATCTCCATCTATGGCGGGCATGAAGATTACTTCGGCTACAATCCGGAAGTGGGCATGATCCCCAATGCCCAACTGGTCGAAGGCATCGACGGCCCGGATGGGTTGATCTCCGCCATCCGCTCCCAGGTGAAAGAGGGCGCGGACTTCATCAAGATTTACGTCACCGGGGCGGAGCAGGTTCATTCGCTCACGGACGTGTACGTGGTGCCGCAATTCTCTCTTCCCGAATTGAAAGCCGCCGTGGCCGAAGCCAAGCGCCTTGGAAAATTCGTGGCGGTTCACGCGGGTGGCGGACTCGGGACGCTCTACGCCGCCGAAGCGGGAGTGCATTCTATCGAACATGGATATTATGCGGATAACGACACGTTCCAAGTCATGAAGCGGAAGGGAATCTGGCTGGTGCCGACGTTCACGGTGACGGAATGGTTCATCGACCATGACACTTCGCCCGCGGGTCAGGCGCGGGGAAGAATCGTGCGTCAACTCCGGCACGAGCATTTTCAAATGGCGCTGGCGGCGGGCGTGAAGATTGCGATGGGTTCCGACGTCGGGCCGTTTCCACACGGCACGCAAGGGCAGGAATTTTCCTGGATGGTGAAGTACGGCATGACCCCTCTGGCGTCCATTCAAGCGGGAACCATCAACGCCGCGGAGCTGATGGGCCGGTCCGATCAAGTCGGCTCCATCGAAGTCGGAAAACTGGCGGACCTCGTGGCTGTGCCGGATGATCCGTTGAAGAACATCGACACGCTCCAACACACCATCTTTGTGATGAAGGGCGGCGTGGTGTACAAGAATCTCTTGGCCGAGGGGAAGCAGTAGATCGGCCTCGATCACACCGAAGTCCGGGATTCGCCAAAGATGCAGCGAATCCCGTTTACCAAAGCGTATTTTGGGGACAGTCGCTCATGGTCGCCGCGGCGACCA
>CAZIDA010000273.1:0-5170 GCA_964537865.1 uncultured Acidobacteriota bacterium | reverse complement strand
CCCCGGTTAACCGGGGCTGGTCAGGATCTTTTGGTTCGCCTACCCCACGCTTACGCGTGGGGCCAAAGATCTATCGCCCTATCGGGCTGGCATCATCGCAACCCTGAAATATTTTCGTCCCATGGAGTGGTCGCCATGCCGACCATGAACGACTGCTTCAGATTTTGCATTGTTTGGAAATATCGTAATTGACTTTTCTATCGGTGCGGAGTGTAATTACAAAAAAGTTCCAGGAAGAGGGGCCGCCGGTCGCGCAACATCGTGTTCCTTCGTGGTCGTTTCCTCCACGTGACAACCCCCTTTTTCAACTGACGCATTGCGTCGGCCAGCATGGAAGCAAGGTGGTACGCCATGAAGCAACAACATCGTGTTCTCTTTATCACCGCCACCCGCGCCGAACGGGAATCGCTGCAATCGCTCGTGGGCGATTTGAGCGCCAAGGTTCAGTTTGTCGATTCGCCGGAAGAAGCCGCGCAGAAGATGGAATCCGATCCCTATTTTGATGTGGTTTTTGTGGGGATCGAATCGCCCCAAGATAAGAATTGCCGCGTGTTGGATTCGGTCCGCGGCAAGAATCCGCGCACCGCCGTGGTGTTTTTATCGCGCATCGACGACGTCGGCTTTTATTTGGATTGCATGCAGCGTGGCGTCTTCGACTACATTCCTCGGCCCGTGGACTGGAAAGAATTTCGCCGCATCTATCAACTGGCTTTGCGCGGGCATTCCTCCCCGAATCACACGGCCTCTCGCGCCGCTTGAAAGGGCCGCGCTGTTTCAGTCCGGCAGTGGGATGCTCGGCGGCGCGAACATGAAACTTCCACAACCGCATTCCGTATATCCAGAAGAAACGGCCCCGTACAAGAACACCGCCCAGCGCCGTGGGTCGACGACGACCATCGGCGCATCGGTTTCAAGGCGAGCAGTTTGTTGGGAGGATTTATGAATCACGCAATGACCACCACCGCATTCACGTTAGATGGATTTCGCATCGTCAGGAATCTCGGCGTGGTTCGAGGGATCACGGTGCGGTCTCGATCCATCTTTGGCACGTTGGCGGGCGGTTTTCAAACTCTCTTCGGCGGAAACATCACTTTGTTCACTGAACTTTGCGAAAAGACCCGCGAGGAAGCCTTCGACATGATGATCAAGCACGCCGAACAGATCGGGGCCAATGGCATTGTCGGAGTGCGATACGACGCCACCGAAGTGCTGCAAGGGGTCTCGGAAGTTTTGTGTTACGGAACCGCCGTGGTCGTGGAACGCGCCACGTAAGAGTTGGCTTTTAGGCGCAGACCCGCCGCGGCGGGTGTCTGCGCCACTCAAGACAGCTTGTACCCAAATCTTCGCAGCAAATCCTTTCGCGCGGCGCGCGCGGCGGCGTCTTCAATTCCTTTGGGTGAAGCGCCGTCGACCACTCCCAAGATTCCCCGGCCTTGCTCGGTCTTGCAGACAATCGCTTCCACCGGATTGGCGGTGGCGCAGAAGACGGTACAGACTTCTTGGCAGGACTTGACGGCGTTCAGAACATTGATTGGAAACGCGTCTCGTAACACGATATTAAAGCTGTGACCGGCCCCCAGGGCCTGCGCGTTGCGAGCGGCGGCGGTCTTCAACCCTTCCTCATTGCCCTCCACCCGGATCAGACACGGTCCGCTGGCCTCGCAGAAAGCGACGCCAAACTTAACCTGCGGGACCGCGCCCACCATGATTTCGTAAAGGTCCTCAATGGTCTTGATGAAATGCGTATGACCGACAATGATGTTGCACCCTTCGGGAATCTCCAGGCGAATCGATTCGAGTTCCATGGCGCTCCTTTCCTCACACCGGCAGTTCCCGGATTATAAAACATCGGCGGAAAATCGCACCCTGCCCCGAAAATAGATTTCTGTCGCCCCGGTTAACCGGGGCTTGTCATGATCTTTTGGATCGCCTACCCCACGCTTACGCGTGGGGCTATCCGCCAAAGAGCTGGCGGACTATCGCCCTATCGGGCTGGCATCATCCCAACCCTGAAATATTTTCATCCCCTTGAGTGGTCGTCGCGGCAACCACAAGCGACTGCTAATGGGAAAGCGACTGATTGACGGCGGAGGATCGCGGCACGCGATCAAGATGGCGGCGCTTGTAAAAATCGTCCAGCGCCATGGCCGTGGGCGTGTACGCCGCGACTCTCAAGTTCCGCAGTTCCCTTCGAAAGAAATCGGTGATGAAGTCCACCTTGTCGTCCGCGCTCAACGCGTTGAACTTCGAATGGCTCAAGAAATCAAGAATTACATAGGGCAAGGCGGAAATTCTCTTGGCGAGATTCCCGCGCTCTTGGGCGGATTCCATCGTGGATCGATAAAATAAAAACGCCGCGCCAAATCCAATTCCCAAACCTATGAGGCCCGCTAAAATGATCAACCACATTTCGAATGCTCCTTCAAGTAAGTATCAAAAAGCCGGAAAGCTAAACGGTCGATGATCGATTTTGAAAACCAATCCCCACGACGCAGCCATTCCCATGATTCTCTTCTTCCAGCGATCCTTGGGCGTCAGGACAGCCTGCCCGACCACAGGACGCCGGGTCGGTGATTCCTGTGAACGAATCCGGTGAATTCCCAACGGTCGGCGGAGTGGACTATGCCTCTGCCCATCTTTTCTGGAAACGATGGCCAACCGCGCCGTCGAAGAGGAGGTCGCGCTCCAGCCTCCCGGAGCAGGATGAAAAGCTCCAACGCCGCTCATCATACAACAAAATCGCAGGAAGCGTAAATTGCAGGTCCGTGCGCGCGACGAGCGCGCTTGTTCTTGTTCCCACAAGAAGACACGCGCTTCTTGAAAAGCAAAAATCCAAGTATCAAATCCCAAATTCCAAACAATGGCCAAAGATCAAATCCCAAACAGTCATTCCCGGAAGAGACCGTGGACGCGACCTGGAAGAGTTTCGTTTAGCTTTGGGGTTTTGATATTTGTTTGGAATTTGTGATTTGGAATTTGGCTATTGCTGTTGGAAGAAGCCCGGGGCGACAAGGACCGATTCTAGCACCTGGAATAGACTCTCCATCGGCTCACGCACTGCCTAGCGCTTCAATCGAAATCAAACCGCTGTTCCTTCCACGGATCGCCGTATATATGATAGCCGTTTCGTTCCCAAAAGCCCGGATGATCGGCCGCCATGAATTCCAATCCGCGGAGCCATTTGGCGCTTTTCCAAAGGTAGAGGTGAGGCACGACGAGTCGCACCGGGGAGCCGTGTTCCGGCGTGAGCGCGGCCCCGTCGGCGCGCGTCGCGAGCAGCACATTGTCACGAAGCAGATCGTCGAGCGGGATGTTGGCCGTGAATCCTTGTTCCGCCACCGCCATCACGAAGCGGGCCTGCGGACGCGGACGCGCGAGTTCATAAATCGTCTTGAACGCCACGCCCTCCAACACCGTGTCGAAGCGCGACCAGCGCGTGACGCAATGAAGGTCCGTGTGGATGGAAGTTCGCGGGAGCTTTTGAAACTCTTCCCACGAAAAGCGGAGAGGATGTTCCACCAGGCCGTCGACGCGAAAGTCCCAACGCGCCGGCTCGAACTCCGGCACATCGCCGTTATGCAGGACCGGCCATTTTTCCGTCAACACTTGCCCGGGCGGCAATCGATGCGCCGCCTGCATCTCGGCCTCTTTGCGCTTGCGATCGGAGGTGAACATGATCACCCACTCCCGTTGTTCTGAATGATGTTCTCCATTCTACCCGAAGCTCCCATGTCCGCCAAATTTTCCTTTTTGCTCAACCTATGAAGAATCTCCGTGTACAATAAGGGGCCGAGCCGATCAGCAAATCATCTTCTGAGGACAACGACGTATTGCAGGGATCGAACATTTCGCGAAACAGGAGGCCCGCGCTCCAAATGACAGTTGCTCCATACGGTTCTTGGAAATCGCCCATCACTTCGGATCTCATTGTCGCCGGCACGGTCAGTCTGAGCGAACCTTTCCTATCCGAAAACGATATTTACTGGTTGGAATCGCGGCCCACGGAAGGCGGGCGCTACGTGCTGGTGCGGCGCCGGCCCGATGGCGCCACTGAAGTTGTCACGCCCGCCGGCTTCAATGTCCGCACGCGCGTCCACGAATATGGCGGCGGCAGTTATTGCGTTGCGGACGACGCAATTTATTTTTCCAACTTCTCCGATCAACGAATTTATCGGCAGGGCCGAGCCGCCGCGGCGGAACCGATCACGCCCGCGGAAGAGTGGCGTTACGCCGATTACGTCTTCGACGCGTCGCGCCACCGGCTGATTTGCGCGCGCGAAGATCACGCGGTGGCGGGACGCGAAGCCGTGAACACGCTCGTTGCGGTGAAAGCCGATGCCTCGTCGCAATCACCGGATCCCGGCCATGTTCTTGCCTCCGGATGCGATTTTTATTCTTCCCCGCGCCTCAGTCCTGACGGACGCCGTCTGGCGTGGCTCCAATGGAATCATCCCAACATGCCGTGGGATGGATGCGAACTGTGGGTCGCCGAGTTCGACCGCGAGGGCGCGCTCACATACCCGCAGCGAATCGCCGGCGGTTTGACGGAGTCGATCTTTCAGCCGGAATGGTCGTCCGAAGGCGCGCTCTATTTCGTTTCTGACAGCGCCGGGTGGTGGAATCTGTATCGCTGGTCGGAGAACCGCGTGGAATGCCTTTGCGAAAAGGAAGCGGAGTTCGCTCTACCGCAATGGCTGTTCGGCCTGACCACTTACGCTTTCATCTCACCGACCGAGATCGTTTGCGCTTTCAGCGAGCGCGGCACATGGCGTCTGGCTTTGCTCGACACGCAAAGCCGCCGGATGGAAGGGATCGAAACATCGTATACCGATATGCGCTGGATTCGTTCGGATGCCTCCGTCCGAAAGCCGGCTGATCGCATCGTCTTCTGGGCCGCCTCTCCTTTGCAGGCGCCCGCGATTGTCTCCATGGATTTGAAGACGCGCCGCCCCGAGCCGCTGCGTCTCTCCAGCGATCTGAAGATCGATTCCGGATATCTTTCCGTTCCCGAGACCATCGAATTTCCAACCGAGAACGGACGCACCGCCTTTGCGTTCTATTATCCGCCGAAAAATCGCGACTTCACGGCGCCCGCCGGAGAAAAACCGCCATTGCTGGTGAAAAGCCACGCCGGTCCGACCTCCGCCACCACGCCCATGTTGCTTTTCTC
>CAZIDA010000272.1:0-5200 GCA_964537865.1 uncultured Acidobacteriota bacterium | reverse complement strand
CTGAACGAAAGTTGATGGGAATGCTCGGTCAGCAATGCTCTGTCGCCGCATTCGACAGAGTGCACGAGTTAGAAGTCGTGACAACTAAGGGATTAAACAAGGCAGTCCCTGCTAGCATGACTGTTCTTGTGAGAGAAATATGTCACGAACAGGGGACTGCTTTTTCCCCGTTGATGAGAAATCCGGGCCAGGAGTTCTCTGGGCTGTTTATGGACTCGTATGGAAAAGACTTTCCAGAGAGGGGATTTTCTTGCGAAGCTCGTTTTGAATTCTCAGTCCACGCTTCTCAAAATCACTCACATTGTCTCCCTTCATGTATGCAAATACGGTGCTGAGAGCGCCGATAGTCTTCCCCGCAGAATCCTGCAAGGGCATCTCCACCTCGAAACGGTCCCCCGCCTTGTTGATTTCCAGGTTCGGCTTACCTGTCTTTATGACCCTCAGATCGTCCTCGTCCGCTTTCTTCCCGATTCGCTGTATTTGCGGGCTGCCTCCCTTCACAGCAAACCTGGAGGCGATGATGACATTGTCGCGGCCACCTGGCGGTGTGACATGCATCGCAATCACGAGAAGATCGGGGTGATTCTTGACCGCCTCATCCACGAGCTTTTGCGCGGGCGCGTAGACCTTTTCCGGAGGTTGGGCATACAACGGCAAGGCCACGACAAAAGGCACCCAGAGCAGCGCCAAAAGGATCAGCGGATTTGATGTGAAATATTTCATTGGGCATCTCCTTGTTTTGACAACTCGAGAACTTGGAAACATTGCGGATGGTGATCCCATTCAAACCTGAAGTGATCGCCATCTGGAAACGGAATAGGAGGCCAGCACCGGGGGGGTTGGATAGAGGGTACTTGAAACTCTCAGGTCCCCCACATCCGCATCCTTCCACCCCTCAGGGCCAGCCTTATGGGCTCTTCTCTGCGGTTTCAAACAGCTTGGCTTTGGTGGAAATCTGGGATCGCATCTCGTTCCGAATCCTTTTAGCGCGCTTTAAAAACTGCTGAGGAGATTGCTTGCCACCTTCCTTGAATATGGTGGTAAGGGATCCAATGGTTTTTCCTGATTTGTCCAGCAAAGGCAATAGTACTTGAAAGGTCCCTCTGTCTTTCTGGTACGTGAGCTTTGGTTTCTTTGTATAAATCGTCTGGTAATCCTCTTCGTCCGACTTCTTGCCTATGATCCGCCGGATGTTCGAAGCGATAATTTCATTGTCGAACTTTCCATCGGGCGTGACGTGGAGTGCGATGATGGCCAACTCTGGGTGTGCTACCGCAATAGTCTCCACCAGTTTCTGGGCAAAAATGCGTTCCCTGCTGAGTTCCTGTGCAGGTAGGGCCCTCCCTCTGAGCAACAGGAGAGCCAACAAACATAACGCCGTTCTGATATTCTTCATAATCACCTGCCCCTCTACAGGAGCCGTGTTTCAAGACCTAGCGGTCGAAAGCCGCTTGAGTGAGCTTTACCAGATCACCTTCAAGGCAAATTGGACCTGCCTCGACGATGTCTGAGTAGCGGTAAGCTGTCCGGCGCCTCCGACCGTAGTCCCATTAGCATTAAAGAGAGTCTTCCGCGCGAGGGGTACTGCGAAGTTGGTGCGGTTCAGAACATTGAACATTTCCGCACGGAATTGTATGTTGAAGGTCTCCGATATTCTCTTGATGAAGTTGTTCTTGGCAACGGAAAAATCTAGCTCAGAAAGACCCGGACCCGTTAGAGAATTGCGACCGGTGTTTCCGAGCAGTGTGCTCGGAACCGGAAAGCTGAAACATTGAGTTTTGATATACTGAACGTTTCCCGGATTCACAGCGGAGTCGCAGCCCGGCCCAACGAGGCGATTGGGAATGTCAAACACGGCACTGCTCTTGAGGCCCAGCGGATCGCCTCCGATCACCGGGGTGAAAGGCAGACCACTGCTGGCCGTATAGATACCGCCAAGTTCCCATCCACCCAAAAACCATGCCGCCACACCGGTAAGCGACTTTGGAGTCGGGACAGCCCAGTCGTAACTGAGCACAAAGTTTTGACCCACGTTGAAATCGGAGGGGCCGCGTCGATGGCTAGTATCGAAAAAGAACAGAGCTGAAATCGAGTTTCCGAAGGGATCGCCCGCCAAACTGGCAGAACCCGTGTCAATGCTCTTTGCCCAGGTGTACGAGGCCTGTGCTTGGACACCATGACTCATCGCCTTCGTCAGTTTTACCTGTAGAGCATTGTAAGAGGAGTCCTCTGACCAGGACAACGCGGCGATTTGACCCACGTTGGGGTTCAGCTTAGTTCCGCTGCCTGCAGGTGAAGGCCACAGAAGGCCTTGCGCGGTAGCGGCGGGTAGGACCGTATTAATCTCGTCCGAACGGAAGGGTTGGTGCACCCCGTGTGACCCAACATAACCGACCGAAAGAGTGGCGTTGCCAGGGAGCTGGCGTTGGATATCGAGATTCCATTGCATGACGTAGTTACGATGCGGATGCGGCTCAATATAAGTCTGACGCAACGTCGTCGGAGAAGCCGAAATCAGAGAGAATACGCCGTTGGGAAAGGCATTTGCCGTCAAACCGGTAGCCGTTCCGATCTCGGCGAACGGGGCAGCCAATGATGCCAAGAGCTCGTCCTGATAAAGCAACGGCAACACATCATAGATTCCGAATCCCCCGCGGAGTGCTGTCGTGCCGTTGCCGAAAGGATCCCAGGCAAATCCCACGCGGGGTTCAAAGTTATGGAGTGTGGGGTTTGAGAAAAAGGGATTCCCTAGATGTGGCTGTGCGTTCGTGATCTGACGGAGGGTGGAAAGCTTATCCTGCACTTCCGTCGGGACCGTAGACATTTCATAGCGCATCCCCAAGTTCAGCGTGAGATGGGGCAATACTTTGACATCATCTTGGAGATAAAGACCAAAAATGGTTTGCCGAAGGCCTCGCGGCGACAGGGTGCCCGGAATGGCTGAACTAAAATTGGTCGCCTGCCCAGCCAGAAAACTCGATAACGAACTGAAGTTGAAAAGGCCGCCAGGGTTCGAGAATGCATAGATGTTGTAATCATCTCTTTCAAGGGCCACCCCAAATTTCAACAGGTGACTTCCCCTGGTCATGAACGCGTCGTCATACAATTGGATCGAGGTCCAGAAATGGTCAAAGTGCGATGGTGCACCGAGTCCCCCGCCGAAGGTTGTGAGCCCCGGGACGATAATCGGGGGGGCATTCTGACCGGGAATCGACCCCAGAGACGAATTACCTGCTAAAGAATTCCCCCCAGGGGCGGTATTGTTAATGTGAGCCACAATCCTACTGACCCCAAACCGCAACGAATTGACCAATGTCGGACTGAAGATGTGCGTCTCTTCCATCGTCAGTAACTGCCGGCGGGTCTGAGAAAGCAAGAGGATATCGTTGAGCGAATCGGGCTGCGAAAACTTTCCATTGTCGAAAAGGTAGCTGCCATAGAGGCTGTCCTTTTCCGAGAAATTGTGGTCCAGCCGGGTGGTGACGTAATCCTCTGGCGTGACTTGTTGGCCCGCAAAGGTGAAGACTCCGATATCCCCCGAACCCAAGATGGCGCCGTTGGGCAAGGGGTAAAAACCGAGGTAAGGCTGTACGGACGCGACCGCACGGCTGCGAGCTGCCGGCGAAGGCACGGTATCGACCTGCGTGAAGCCCAGGGATTGTCGCAACCCCTCGTAATCCACGAAGAAGAACGTGTTGCCCTTCTTGATTGGCCCTCCAACGGAGGCCCCGAACTGGTTCCGTTTGAACGCCGGGATGGTCGGACCATCAAAGAAGTTACGGGCGTCTAGCGCACTGTTGCGGAAGAATTCGTACGCGCTTCCGTGAAACTGGTTTGTCCCCGAACGTGTGATGGCGTTGATGACCCCGCCGGAGGCCTTGCCGTACTCGGCAGAGTAATTGCTCGAAAGCACAGAGAACTCCTGAATCGCATCCACGCCCAGATCGAGACCGATCACACTGCCAGGCGCGCCATTGGAGTAATCATTGATGCTTATGCCATCAATGCGATAATTGTTTTGTTGAGGGCGACCGCCGGCAACACTCATTTGCGCACCGTAACCCCGATTCCCCCGGTCCGCTCCCACAGCAACCGCCTTCTCGGTTCGCACCAGAGAGACACCGGGCTGAAGGGTTGCCAACTGGGTCCAGTCGCGACCATTGAGCGGGAGTTCACGAACACTGTTGGCATCCACAACACCACTCAGATCTGATGAGGCGAGCTGAACAGTGGAGGGAGTTTCGATGACTTGGACGCTTTCCGTCTTCCTCGCGACTTGCAACGATAGATTCAGCGCTCGCTGTGAACCCACCGCCAGCGTAATTCGGCTTACCTTAGATTCAAACCCTTGGGCGCCCACTGTCACCTGATATTCCCCAGCCACAAGGTTTGGAACACTGTAAAAGCCGTCCTCATTTGTCTCTGCCGTCCGAATTACATCGGTCCCAACATTCTTGATAGAGATTTGAGCCTTCGGGATGGCTGCCCCGGATTGATCGGTGATCGTGCCTGAGATCGTTGCTCCTGCCACCTGGGC
This sequence comes from uncultured Acidobacteriota bacterium, assembly GCA_964537865.1. Classification (GTDB taxonomy): domain Bacteria; phylum Acidobacteriota; class Terriglobia; order JAIQFV01; family JAIQFV01; genus CAZIDA01. Next base: position 663 of record CAZIDA010000272.1, on the reverse strand, counting down.
ATTGATCGCCAGCGGGCTAGCAATGCTCCACAGCACTAATAATAAGAGGATCACATACGTGAAAACGTGTTTACACGAACGCATTGGGTTCCTCCTTTCGATCTGTTAGTGCAATCGCCTCCGCACATCGATCGGTTCTTCCTTCTCTCCTACTTCTGTCATTGAGTGCCTCACAAGCTCCGCCCCATGGTTCACTTCGCCTGATCAGGCTTGTAGAAGCCCTGGAATCCCGGAGTCCACAAGGGAAAAACACCCGTTCAGAAAATGATAAAGATTGAAATCGTATGGCCACCCTCGCATAGGTTAGGCACCCGCGACTTATGTGCCGCGTACAAAGAACTGTCGCAATTTTTGGAACCAACGAAGGTTCATGGTGAAGTCGAGGATTACCCTTGAGCTTGTCTGGGTCAGATATCAACCCCAAAATACGTCCTGCGCATTCGACGTTTCCAATCATTAGTTCCTACCGGATTTCCAACGGCAACCTTGCGCGATGAAAAACATTCCCCAGTATCCCCACGGCAGATTAAGAAAGCATGAGGGAAAGATTAAAAAGGAGTCAGAGGAAGCAAAAAGAATGTCCAGGGCCATACTTGTCTGAAAGAAAATTCATCATGTCTTCATCACCCATTCATCGGAAGAAGCGATGGTACGTTGGATTTT
>CAZIDA010000271.1:0-5207 GCA_964537865.1 uncultured Acidobacteriota bacterium | reverse complement strand
GCCATAATCGTCCTCGAGCCGCACAATGTCGTCTTCTCCCAAATAATCGCCGCGCTGAATTTCGATGAAGATCAGCGTCTCGTCACCGGGGTTTTCAATGCGGTGCGCTCCGCCGATGGGAATGTCGATCGTCTCTCCCAAATGAACAAAGACGTCGCTCCCATCGAGCGTGACTTTTCCCATCCCCTGCACCACCATCCAGTGCTCCTGGCGGCGAGCGTGCCTTTGGTAACTCAAGCGCATCCTCGGAAGAACTTCGATGCGTTTCACCTTGAAGCCGGCGCCTTCATCGAGCACCGTAAAACTTCCCCAGGGGCGACGATCAAAAGACGCCGCCGATGCCGCTTTCATCGAATCATTCATAAACTCCGTCCACCTTCAATCACCGCTACTTGACGTTCACAAACTCCGGCGATTTTCCTTCGCCCCAAGGATTGTAATGGAGGGCGAAATCTACGCGCTCACTCACCGGGGGATGACTGTATCGCCAAATCTTGATGAACTCATTCGGCGACGGATCGGCCAAGTCCACCTCGCCGAGAATCTGAAACGCCTGCGCCGCGTTTTGCCGGGCGTCGGGAATCAGGCCGTGCGTGACTTCCAGTCCGTAGATGTCGGCTTGATGCTCGTAATGCCGGGAGATGCCGTTGAACACCGGGCTCGCTACGAAGCTCAGAATCGTCAGGAAGAACAGGATGATGGTGAGCGAACCCCACTCCTTCAATTCATTGACGCCGCTCCAGGATCGCCATCGCGGAACGGCCCAGTTCACCAGCCGATATCCGAGGTAGAACAGCACGAACAGGACCAGCAAGGACAACGTCAAGATTTTGGGGAGGTGGTAGAGAACGTAGTGCCCCGACTCATGACCAAAGACAAACGCGATTTCATCGGGCGTCATCTTCTGAATCGTCGTGTCCCAAACCACTACGCGCTTCGAAGCGCCCAATCCGCTCACATAAGCGTTCAGCGCTTTGCCTTTGGCGCTTTCGTTCATCTCGAACATGCGTGATTCGGGAATGTTCAGTCCGGCGCGGTTCACCACCTGTTCCAATTTCTGCGCGATCACCGGTTGCGTCTGCTTGAGCGGCGTGAACTTGAAGAACAGCGGCTCAATCACGTACGGTTGGAGGAAGAGCATGAAGATGGTGATGGGGATCGTCGCCAACCAAAAATAGAACCACCATCGCCGGGGACTGCGGCGAATCACGCCGTACAAAATCCAGATCATGATGGTTCCCAGAATCACCGCCACCAGCAGGGACTTCAGCCAATCTCCCACCCACGAGCCGAAAGATTGGATCGAAAGGCCAAAGGCTTTCTGCAGGTGCTCGCCATAATAATCCACCGGCAACGACATCACCTGCAGCGTGATGAGAAAGAGGGGAGCAAAGATGATGACCTGCAAGAAGCGCCGCCGCGTTCCGCTGCCCTGCGCCCATTGCGCAAACTTCACCGGCCAACGCAGGCGCATCAAGAAATACAGCAACGCCAAGCTGTAAGCGATGCTGATGAAATACAGCCGATAGTTGGCTTTCGAATAGGCGATGGCTTTTTCGCGCTGCGCGGCGTTGAGTTGATAGCTTTCCACCTTCGGTTGCGGTTGCGCTTTCTCACCGGTGGGCGGCGTGGTGGCCACCTGCGAAGAATTCGCCGCGGGACTCTGGGCGGGCGGCTGTGAGAAACTAACAAAGCACGTCATTAAACCCAAGAACACTACGATCAAGAACAGAAAGCGTCTGTTTGTCATAAGGGCTCCAGGGAAGCAAATTTTCTAAGATCGTTCCAAGTCCACTTCAGTTCACCGTGCCCGGCCCACCTTGCGGGAGGAGCGACGGCCCAAAAACTTCCTTGCTACTTCTTCTGGCGAGCCACTTCGCCGCTTCCCCACAGCGGGGAATCCGGCGGAATCGGTTCACTCCAGATATAGTGACTGAACCAATCCAAACCGACAGCGGATATTTCTTGTGCGGATCGAAGTCCGCGGGCTTGTGAAGGACTCCTTCGATCGTGGTTCCATCGTGGCTCTTCCAAGAAATCATTTCGACGCTGCCGACGATCCAGTCTTTGAACTGCGCGTTCATATCGCTCAGCCGGCGCGGCTCAAACGGCGCCGTTGAAGAGACGAAGACTTCGGGAATGTGCTTGTCATCCCCGACGGTGAACGTGATCCACCGCCCGTCGAGAGACCATTGCGCGTTCTCCGCCGACTTTTTTCCTTGCGTGAGTTGGAAGTTGGCGCCGGTCGCGGTGTTCGCCAGCCAGAGTTGCGTCACGTAGGCATTCTCTTTCCAGTCGGTCTCTCGCACGCCGTAGACTACAAACTTTCCATCCGGAGAAATGCGCGGATTGACCACGCTCTGGAGGTTCAGCATCTCATCGATGGTGGGTGTGTGGCGAGTTTCTGAGAAAAGCGGCGAAACGAGAAGCACGAAGAAAAACCACGCAAGCATCCATCGAAGGCGGGACGAAGATTTAAGAAAGGGCATGCGAGGCGGTTCTCCTTATGACTGGAGTTCGGATCGAGTCGGCATGATCGGCAGAATAATAGTTGAATTGGAAAGGCGATGCACGCAATTATTGGCCGCCCCTCTCGAATGGATCGGTAGGACAGAGGCAGGCGCGGCGGCGTGACGAATCAGGCGGCGCGGCGAGTCTTTTTACGGCGACCGTAGCTGCGCGCGAGTTCCAGGAAGATTCCCACGTCGCGGTCCAAATCGGATTGCGTTCCGTCGAAATAAAAGTTCTTGATGGGAATGTGATCGTGATCGCGGCTTAAGCGCGGATACACGGCCTCGGTCACCGTGCCGTTCATGCAGGTGAAAGGACTGATGTCGATGATTCCGTCGGCGCCCTTTTGATACAGGTAAATCGCCTTAGCCGCGGAGATGACCATCTCTCCGTACGCCCCGTCTTGCGGCAGATACGGTTTGGACAGCGCCAAGAACGCGTCCGTGTCTTCCGGCTCTTCGCATCCCCGAAAATCATCTTCGAAAGGAGCGTAGAGGGCGTGCTCGTCGCGACGCTGCACGAGGTTCTTGATCTTTGCGCCCAGCATGGCTTGGCTGTATCGGTTTCCGTTCAAGCGCAGCTTGCGGCGCTGCTCGCTGTTCGTGTACCACACCCATTCGGCCACGTCCGACAACCACGCCTCGCCGCCGTACTCCTCGATCTTCTTCACCAAATTTTGATTGCTGAAGCGGTTCAAGCGGCAAAAGATTTCGCCCACCACGCCGATCAAGGGGCGCTCTTCGTCGCGATGCACGGGAATCTGCCGGAAGCGATCCCGCGAGCGGCTCATCGCTTTCACCAGCGCCGCCATTTTTTCTTTAGTCTCCTGGCCGGGAATTTCGAGCGACTGCGCGGTGTCCTCCAAACAGATTTCGTAAACGCGTTCCGCTTCACCGGGGATCATTTCATAAGGACGCGTCTTCAGCAGCAGCTTCCGCAAAATGTCGGCGCAGATCAGCGCGCGCCATCCGGTGCGGATGAATTCCTTCGAATTCTTGCCGAGATCTTCGTAGGCATTTTTGCTGGTCGGCGAAAGGATTAAAACTTTCTCGACGGGGATATTCATCGCCTTCAAGAGGCTGCGGAAGTAGGGCGCATATTGTCCGAAGCGGCAAGGGCCTTCCGCCGTCGGCATGAACAAGGCCAGCCGCTGTTTCGAAAAATCGTTGCTCCGAAAAATCCGCATGAAATCGCCGGTCGTCACCTTCAGCGGAAAACATTCTTCGCCCGACAGGTATTTCGACGCCAGCTCCATGCTCTCCTCGTTGGAAGGAGGAAACTCCGACGCGTCGATGCCGATGGATCGAAACGCGGCGGCAAAAAGTTTGGCCCCACCATAAGTCATGGAGGGCACATAAAGCTTTCGGTTCTTCCACAAATCTTGGTAAGCGGTGTCCATGAAATCAAACGCTCGTTATTGGATCATTCCTTTGCTGTGCAAGTACGCTTCGCAGCGGGTCAAAAATCCGGCGTCGTTCGAATGGCCATCGAACTGCAGCGCCAGATACGGCTTCTCCGCCGCCGGGTTCACAAAGTGTTTGACGAAAGAATCCGGCCCGCACTTGAAGTTGGTGATGAAGACCAAGTGCAGCTTGGGATACTCGCGCGCGATTTTCGCGGCAGCCAGGATGCGCCGGCCGGAATTCCAAAACATGTTGTCGTTGATGTCCTGGATGTCGGTATCATCGAGCGGCAGAAAGTCCTGCGGAATCACGTTCACGCCGTACAGGTCTTTCAACTTCCCCGGAATATCGAGATTCACGCTGCGGTCGTAAATGTTGTAATACCGGCCCACCAGGATGATGCCGTATTCGTTTCGGGTCTTCAACTCGTCGAGGGCCTTCTTCCCTTCCCGCTGAAGCGCCGTGTTGAATTCGCGCAGCGCCTGCCGACCGGCCGCAAACGCCTTCGCAATTTGCGCGCGGGAGCGTTCGAGCGCTTCGCCTAACTGGCCCAGTTCTCGGGCCACCTGCGCCTCCCCCATCCGAAAGTGAAGGGTGGGGGAAAGAAATCGGGCGCGCTCTTTCTCAAAGGCCGGAACGCTTCGCAAGACGAAAGGGAGCGTCTGATTCCAAGGACACCAATGCGACTCCAATTCCCCCTGATTCGACTCGGAGTCAAGAATGTTGGGAACGAAAATGAAATCGACTTTTTTGTCGAGCAAGTCCTGAACGTGCCCGTGCGCGATCTTGATGGGAAAACACGGCTCCGCAATCGTCAGGTCAGCTCCCTCTTGGGCGATCTTGCGATTGGTTTTTTCGGAGATTTGAACGGCAAAGCCCAGTTCTCGGAAAAACCGGTTCCACATCGGAAAGTGCTCGAAGAAAGCCATGGTTCGCGGAATGCCGATGGTGGTTTGTCCGCCCTTGGGCTCCTCGTAACCGCGGAGCAAGAGCTCTTCGCGCAGTTCGACTAAATCGCGAATCATCGGGCGCCGATCAACTTTGGCGCGCTTGCGGAACTTGTCGGAGCATTTGTCGCCCCAATAGGTTTTGACGCCGTCGACCGTGAACTCCTGCATGTCGCAGTAATTCGAGCAGGCGCGGCAAACAAATTCGCGGATGGTGTAATCCACTAGCTCCAAATTGTAACCGCGAAACGGCGTCTTCTTTCCGGTGGCGCGAACGCGATCGCGCGCGAGAAGCGACATGCCGATCGCCCCAATGACGCCGTTGTGCGGCGGCACCACAATGCGC
>CAZIDA010000270.1:0-5255 GCA_964537865.1 uncultured Acidobacteriota bacterium | reverse complement strand
GCCTTCTCTTTTTGAATCGCCGACCACGCCTTGAGGTTTCCGACATGTCCATCAAAGTTGCCGCGGTTCAAGCCGCGCCCGTTTATCTCGACTTGCAGGAATCGCTGAAGAAGGCCCAGTCGCTCATCGATCAAGCCGCGGACCGCGGGGCGAAGGTGGTCGTTTTCCCGGAGACTTGGCTCCCCGGATATCCGGCCTGGCTCGATTGTTGCCGCGACGTGGCGCTGTGGGATCATTCCCCGGTGAAAAAGCTTTTCGCGCGGCTCGTGGAGAACAGCGTCGTCATTCCCGGACCGGCAACGCAAGCGCTCGGCGAAATGGCGCGGCAACATCAAGTCGTCCTGAACATCAGCGTCCACGAGCGTGTGAAAGAAGGAGCAGGACGCGGGACGCTTTACAACACCATGCTCACTTTCGATTCGAACGGCGCGCTGCTCAACGCGCACCGCAAGATCATGCCGACCTACACCGAGCGCTTGATTTGGGGGCAAGGAGATGGAAGCTCACTCAAGAGCGTGACGACGGAAGCGGGTCGGATGGGCGGATTGATTTGCTGGGAGCATTGGATGCCGCTGGCGCGACACGTCCTTCACGTCGCCGGAGAAGATATTCATGTGGCCGCGTGGCCGCAGGTGAAGGAAATGAATTTGGTGGCGAGCCGGCATTATGCCTTCGAAGGCCGGTGTTTTGTGATTGCAGTCGGCGCCATCATGAAGGCCGATGAACTGCCGAAGGAATTGGAGCCTCTCGCAGCGCTCAAACAAAATCCGAATGCGCTGGTTTTGAACGGCGGCAGCGCCATCATTGCGCCGGACGGCTCGCTGCTGGCCGGGCCCGTTCACGGCGAGGAAACCATCCTTACCGCCGATCTCGATTTCTCCAAGATCGCCGAAGAGAACATGACTTTGGACGTGAGCGGACATTATTTCCGCCCGGATATCTTTGAAGTGGTGGTGAAGGGAAAGGAAGAGAGGTGAAAAATCCTCTGCACAGGAAGTCGACAAATTCTTGCTTTCTTAGCAAGAATTTTGCAGTCGAGTTACTCGTGCATGAGCTCCATTTGGTTGCGGCCCAAGATCCCTCTGCGCGACCTCTGTGCCCTCCGCGCCTCTGCGGTGAATGGCCTCTCCAGCAAGCGAATTGCTTTCATGAAACCATTTAACGCCGCCTCCAGACCTCAACTCGCGCGCTACGCGTAAACCAAATTCTTCACCGCTCCCAACACGCGCTTCACTTTCTGCGGCGAGCTGGCTTCGCAGTAAAGCCGCAGCATTGGCTCCGTTCCGGACGGACGCGCCAACACCCACTCATTCTCGTTGAACAAAAACTTGAAGCCGTCCAGTTGTTCGCGAGCCGTGACCGAGTAATTGGAAATCTTGGTGGGCGGATGTTGTTGCAAGCGGCGAATCGCTTTCTGCTTCTGCGTCTCCGGCAGATGAAGATCCATGCGATCGAAATAGAAGGAGCCGTAGCGCTTCATGAGATCGCTCACCACTTCGCGCAGCGACTTTCCGTGATGCACCATGATTTCGAGCAGCAGAAGCGCGCACAAAACGCTATCGCGCTCCGGCAAGTGCCGCGTCACGCCGATGCCTCCGCTCTCTTCTCCGCCGATGAGGATATCCCGCTCCAACATCAGATCGCAGATGTACTTGAACCCGATGGGCGTTTCGTGCTGGACCAGACCGTGCTGCCGGCAGATGCGGTCGATCATCTTGGTGGTCGAAAAAGTTTTGGCCACCTCGCCCTTCATGTGGCGAACCGTCACCAAATGTTCAAGAATCATCGAGAAAATTTTGTGCGAATCGACAAACAGTCCGCTGCGATCCATGGCGCCGATGCGGTCCGCATCGCCGTCGCTCGCGAATCCCACGGCGTACGGCCCACGCTGCAACGCCGCCCGCAGCTCTCCCAAATTCGATTCAATGGGCTCGGGGTTGATGCCGCTGAACGACGGATTGATCTCTCCGTGCATTTCATGGCACGCGATGCCGAGGTCCGTGAGAATTCCCTTCAACACGCCGCGACCCGCGCCGTACATGGCGTCGATCAACACGCGGATGCGCGCGTTCCGAAGCTTTCGAAAATCGACCGTGCGCTTGAGGTACTCTCGATACGGCTGCTTGAAATCAAGACACCGGATTTTCGCCGGCCTGCCCCGACGCGGCGCCGCGGCGCTCGCAAACCGCGACCCCGGCAATTTTCTTTCGATTTGACGAATGATAGCGGGACTTGCGGAGCCGCCGTAATCGCCTTTGAACTTCACGCCGTTCCACTTGGCCGGATTGTGGCTCGCGGTAATCATCACGCCGCCGGAAGCGCGAAAGTGCCGCACCGCAAACGAGAGGATAGGACTGGCCACGAAATCGTTGGAGAGGAGCACTTCAATTCCCGCATCGGCCAAAGTCTCCGCCGCAACGCGGGCGCAGTCCGGTGAGGCAAACCGGGTGTCGTAACCGACAGCGACCAACTTTCGCCGCCCCGGATTTCCGTTCACGTATCGCGCAATCGCCGTCACCACGCGCCGGACGTTCTCGAACGTAAAATCGTTGGCAATAACGCCACGCCAGCCATCCGTTCCAAAAACAATCGATGTCATGATGGCATTCAATCCTTGATTCGATTCGTCTGTCTTGCCAGAGAAAGTGTATTGCCCGACGAGCGCGCTTTCCTCGGTCTACAACAATTTCTTCGAGCCGCGACGCTCCAACTCTTTGACCACCTTCGCGACATCCTGGCTCTTCCGCCGGTCGCACACCAGCAGCGCATCCGGCGTTTCCACAATCACCACATCGTCGACCCCGACGAGCGCCACGGTTTTTCCATCCACTCGGATCAAATTGCGGCGAGAGTCGAAGGCCAGACAATCGGCGGGCGCGACGTTTCCATTTTCATCTTGGCGGGATATTTCGTACAAGGCCTCCCAACTTCCAAGATCATTCCAACCCACGTCGCAAGCCACGCAGAAGAGATTCTGCGCTTTTTCCATGACGCCGTAATCGATGGAAATGGAATCGGTCCGCGGGTACCACTCCTCCAACGCCGATTCAAAAGCCTGCGCGGTTTTCTGCGAAGCGATCTCCCGCAAGGCCCGGTGAGTCGAGGGAAGATGCTGCTCGATGGCGCGCATCACCGTGTCAGCGCGCCAAACAAAGATGCCTCCGTTCCAATAGAAATTCCCGGCCGCCACATATCGCTCGGCGGTGGCGCGATCCGGTTTTTCAATGAAGCTTCGCACCAGATAAACTTGGACGCCAAAAATTTGCAGAGCCGGCGATTCCTCGACGCGGATGTAACCATAGCCGGTCTCCGGCCGCGTGGGAGTGAGGCCCATCACCACGATGTTTCCTTCCTTCTGCGCCACGGACTCCGCGGCGCGCAGGCAGTCCAGAAACAATTCCACTTGGAAAATAGTTTGATCGGAAGGAAGAACCATCAGGACGGCCTCGGGATCACGCCGCGCGATGAGGTGAGCGGCCAAGCCGATGCACGGCGCCGTGTTGTGACCGACCGGCTCGGGAATGATTTGCTCCGCCGGTACCCGCGGCAACTGTTCTTGAATCGAAGCGCGGAGCGTCTTGTTTCCCAGAACGAAAACGTTCTCCGGCGGAACGAGCGCGGCAATGCGCTCGACGCTCTGCTGCAAGAGCGACCGCTCGCTCGTAATTTGCAGCAACTGTTTCGGTCGGGCGGCTCGACTGAGCGGCCAAAAGCGCGTGCCTCGCCCTCCCGCCAAAATCACGGCATACATCATATCTTGCGTCCCTCGTCCTACCGACGGCCTCAATTCCTTTGTATCGTGAACCGATGTAGCAGTCGGCGCCGCTTCCGGCGGCGGAGATTTGTCGTTTCCATTGACGAAGCTCCAGCCCGCGCTGCGGCGACTCCATTTCTCATTTTAACGACAACACAAAATCCTTGAACGCTTCCATACCGCGCTCGATGGTTTCCATCGACGTGGCGTATGAAATCCGGATGTGCTCCGCCGTCCCGAACGCTTCGCCCGGGACGACGGCGATACGGGCGCGGTCCAACAACGCCTTCGTAAAATCGAGAGAGGAACGGATCCCGCCTCGTCCGTAAAGCGCGGAGATATTGGGATAGGCGTAAAACGCGCCAGAGGGAGTGGCGCACCGAATGCCGGGAATCGATTTCAACGCCGTCAACACAAACGTTCGGCGCCGCGCGTACTCCTCCAACATTCGCGGAACCGAATCCTGCGAGCCTTCCAACGCCTCCAGCGCGGCGTACTGCGAGATGGACGTGGGATTGGAAGTGGAATGACTTTGGATCTTCAGCATCTGCTGAATCAATTCCGCCGGTCCCATGCCGTAACCCAGCCGCCATCCGGTCATCGCAAACGTTTTTGAAAGCGTGCCGATCACCACCAGATGCGACTTGATGGCCTCGCCCAAACTGGCAATCGAAAACGGACGCCGCCCTTCATACAGAAAATGGCTGTACGCCTCATCGGTGAGGAGAAACAAATCGCGATCGATCACCCACTGCGCGATCTTCTTGAATTCCTCTTCGGCCACAACGCCGCCGCTGGGATTGTTGGGCGAATTGATGACAATCAATTTGGTTTTCGGAGTGACGGCGCGCTCCACGTCCGTGGCCTTCAACGAAAAATCGTTTTCTTCCTTTGCCTCCACAAAGACCGGCACGCCGCCGTGATACGTGATCAAATCCTGAAACGTCACCCAGAACGGCGTCGGCAGAACGACTTCATCGCCGTGATCGACCAGCGAGGCGATGGCGTTGAAGAGCGCTTGCTTGCCGCCGACGGAGACGATGACCTCGCGGGCCGCGTACTTCGATCCGAACTGACGCCCATGCCATTGCGCGATGGCCTCGCGCAGTCGCATGATGCCGGCCGTGGAAGTGTACTTCGTCCGGTTCTCATCGATGGCTTTGAAGGCCGCCGCCTTGACGCTGGCGGGAGTCGGAAAGTCCGGCTCTCCCGGCCCGAAGTCGATGATCTCAATTCCCTGCGCCTTCAACCGTTCGGCTTCATTCAACACGTTCAACGTCGCGGAGACGCTGATGCGATGCGTGCGTTGACTGAAGCGTTCTTCGATCTTCATGAATCCTCCGTGCCTCCTTGCTTCCATCGCTCAAAAGACACCTGCAGAACTTCCGGAGATGGAAAGCCTCATCCCCGGTGATGCGAACTCGAATCTCCTTGAACTCTCTCTTCCCGCGTCAGCGCGGCCGTTTCGCCGTCTTCGCTCGCAGCCGCTGCTCCACCATGG
>CAZIDA010000269.1:0-5270 GCA_964537865.1 uncultured Acidobacteriota bacterium | reverse complement strand
GAACACGCTTCCACTCAGATTGGCGATTTGGAACGCGTTGAACGCTGTTCCTGCCACCTCGCCCAGGACCGCCGTCGTCGCCGAGGCCGGCATGGCCGCCGCCGCGCCGTTGGGTCGCGCGAAAGAGGGGTAGTACTTCTTTCCTTGAATCTTGGCTTTGAAGGCTGCGTTCATGCTGTACCACGGCCACCGCAGATTCTGCACTTCCCGCAATGGCACCTGAAAGAGACGGCCTTCCTCCGTTGTGAACGACAAGGTTTGATTGGCGAGTAGAAGAACACCGGGGACGTTCGACAATCCTCGTCGCTGCCAAACGACTGCTTGAAGCGCTGCTGCTGAACTCATCTTGATCTCCTTTCAAGAAACCCTTTGAAATTCCCAAATGCTAAGAATTCTTTCGGCCTTGATTTCAAACTCACGATCACGGCGCTGCCTAATCACGTGCGGCTCGATTCGATTGCTTGCTTCCACCGCCGTCCCCGCTGTACGCCAAACCACCAAGATCCAAACGTATTATTGGTGTGCAGGAAGGAGATGAAATGTCGTTGACTCCCAACGTGCGCCCAAAACTGGCAGCCAAAGCCGTACCACGGCCACGTGATTCCAAGCTCCACGATGGGCGCATCGAAAATCTCTCTTCCTTCGATCTCGAACCGAAGCCGCCCTTGATGGAGCGAGAGATTTCCACATGAGGGATTCACCCCTCGCCCTGTCCATACGGTCGTCTCCATAGCCGGCATATCGATCGTCTCACTTCGGGGATTTCCAGCTCCTAGCTTCGCTTCTTGTTTGGCCCGCGATTCGCGTTCCCGTGAGAGCGATAGCTCCATGATGTCGTACTTTTGGGCGCCCGCGTATCCCGCCAGGACGAATTACTTCCGGGCTTGCGCCACATTCCGCGCAACCTCTACCGCATCCCCGGATGCTGCGCTTTGTAATTTCGCACCACCGGCAAAAGCTGTTCGTAGATGGCGCCGTTGGCCACTTGCGGATCCCAAAACGAAATATCCGCTGAGTTGGCAGGTCGACCGAACACTTGTGAGATGACGAGGCCAATCAGCGCGGACCGCGCCGCCGGAGTGCTGCGCAGATAAGCTCGATGGTTTTGAATCAACGCGTCGACGCTTCGGATGCGGGGATCGCTCGCCGGCAGACTCAACCAGTAGGCCGTCTCGCTGCGCGGACCCGCGCTCGGTTCTCGGCCAAAGGCTCGTTCGTAAGAAACCCGAATGATGGATGGACGATCTTGGGGGTTAGAGGACGGACCACTCTCCACCGATAGCGTATGATAATTTCCGCCTCCAGAAGCCACGAGGTTGCCTGCTCCTGATGCGATAACATTGCCGCCGCCAGACGCCACCAGGTTGGAGGCGTTACTCAAGGCCGTGCCGCCGGCATTCGAAACGAGCGCGCCTCCGTTATCAGTGATCAAGTTTCCGCCATTGGTGCTGGCAAGACCCGCCGCATTTCGATCGATCAGGGACGCCGCCATTTGAGAATTCACCACCGCGAGACCGCCCGCGGCCAGCAGCGGCATCAGGCTCGATCCGCCGGGACCAACCACGTTGCCGGCGCCGGCAGCAACCAAGTTGCCGGCGCCCGAAGCCACGACGTTTCCCGCGCCGGAGGCAACAACGTAAGATACCGTCAACGGCGCGCCGGTTCTTCGATCCACAATCAAACCGTGCCCGTTGACCATGTATGTCGAACTGGTGAGTGTGCCACCATCATGGCTGACAACGTGACCCTGTGCATCGAGAAGACGATTGGGATTCAGGGCGTGCCCATTAAGGATATAGGTTACCGTCCGCGTACTGCTGATGACGCCGCTCGCCAATGATCCGCCCGTCAGCGCTGACGCCGCAATGTTCTGCCGTGTAACGGTCAGATTGGGCAGGGTGGCCGGTCGATTGGTCACGACGACGGGCGCCGGAAACCATGACGCATGAGCTTGCAGCCAGGGCATCAGATCATCCATGCCGCTCCACCCCCGGAGATAGTAAGGAACGATTCGACCGAGGTCGGCGCCATTCGCTTGGCGATTGAAGACCCGAACGAAGGAGCCTCCGGCAATCGTGGGCAAAAGGTTCTGATGATTTCTCAAGGAGCCGCGGACCGTTCCCTCAATCGAGGCCTTCGGAACATTGGAAAATTGAGCGAACAGACTGGGGCTTGCGGCCGGGCCGTAAATCTTCGCTACGGCGTTGCTGATCTCTTGCGCTGAGGCGTATTGTGCCGGCGGCGTTTGCGCCGGTTGACGGCCGGCGGCATTCGGATTGGCGCGAACCTTCGCCGCCAATTGAGAATACGTGGCCCAAGCTGCCCCGGGGGCATTTTGACCGTTCACATTCCCGTTCCACGTCGCCATCCAGTTCTGCGCCTCCTGATAGGTCGGATTCCGACGCAGTTGATTGACGTAGGCGTTGGTGATGGCCGTCTGTCGCAAGGCCAGCGACTGATTCATCATCGGCAGCAGGTACTGAGAGATCATTGCCGGCACCGTCATCAGCCGGCGACTCTGCATGTCGTCCCACATGGATCGGCTGGGGCAATACTGTCCCAGCACTTCATCGCACGCCGAGGTCATGTCGGCATGCCACTTGTTCAAGTCCACCGTCGAGTTGGGTTGGCTGCTGCCCGCAGTTGTGATTCCCCCCACGCGTCCTTTGAGATCCTGGTAGGTTCGCCACGCTCCATCTTGCTCCCAACGGCTCAACTCGTACGGAGCCGGGGCTCTCCGCAGGGTGTCAGCATATACGTTGGAAATGATGTAGTCCTTCCAAGCTTTGCTCGCGAGCAAATTGTTCAAGGTCGTTTCAGTCATCCCTCCCGCCAATACGCTGGGGCTCAGTTGGCGATTGGCGATGAGGCCGTTCAAGGTTGCGATAGCGGTGGCACAGGCACGCCCGACATACTGCTGGCAATACTGCTCGGCCTTCGGACCTTGCGGTTGGCCGGCCTGCTGGTTCCTTGGGGCGACGCAGCGCGTGCTCGCCACGCTGCGAATGAAGGGCGGGTTCCCATTTGCGGCGTAATACAACTGCTGAAAGGAATTCCAGTAGTTCCCCGGCATATTATTGGCGTTTGTTGTGAAACTCGAGCGTAACACATTCCACGCCTCTGTACAGATCTGTCCCTGTCCGCCAAACGTCAATGCGATCGCGCGGTTGATGACCGTGTCCTTGATGACCGGGGAATTTGCGATGTCGTTTCGGAGGGCAGTCTCCATGGGAATGCGATTCCCCAACGGCCTCAACTGAGCCAGCAGGTCCGCCGGACAGCCCTGTCCCAAAATCAGATTGCAAGATGCATTGGCTTCCACGGTCGGATCCACTCCCGATTGGACCACCGGCGTGGTGGTTTGAGCCGGCAGGCCGACGCCAAAATGCTGCTGCACTTTCTGCCGGAGATCCGGATAACTGCTCCAATGTCCGCCCCCATAATTTTGAGGGCTGCATTCCCCGGTGTCGCCGTAGCCTTGGGGACGACGATGCATCGCTTCATTGATCGCTTGGCCGACCCACGAGTCGCGACAAACGCCGTTAAAGACGGCGATGACTTTTTGCTTCAAGTCCGCGTAGTTGGTCCAGTGACCGCCGCCGTAGTTGCGAAAATTGCATTCGCCTTGGTCCCCTTGTCCTTGCGCCGGCCGATTCATGACCTCCCGCACTGCCTGACTGACCCAGGGATCGCGACACTGCGCCCAGCACCTGCCGCAGCCCGCCAGCAGCAAGAACGCCGCAACAAAAATGAAAATCGTCAAACGGGAGTGGCTGGATTGTCTAAACATTTTCATTCCTCCCCAATGGCTTTCGTCTGGATTGACCGCTATGGGTTCACATGAGAACCAATCTCGATCGAACTGCTTTCGACAAATTCACTTCACCGCCGGCCCGTTCGTCGCGCCGGCCGCGTGTTTGCTTTCGGACCCGACATCAAATAATTCTTCACGTTCGCCACCAACTCCGGAAAATTCCCCCACACGCCGTAGTTCGTGCGATTGCACTGTCCCGCCACGCTGAAGGGCCGGCCATTCTCCAGAAGCGTGGAATTGTGGTTATTGATCAAGTGTGGGCCACCGGGCAGTTCGGTGGCGTAGACTTCAGCGATCCAGGGATCTTGACAAACCCGCCACGCCCGAATCCAAATCATCAGCTTGTTCAGATTTCTCCCGTAGGTCCCTCCGCCATAAATGGCCGGATTGCACTCCCCGGTCACGGGAGAGACCCGTCCCGGCCGCATTCCATTTACCGGGGCCGAGGGATCTGGAGGACGGCGAAAAATGTTTCGATAGGCTTGATTGATCATGGGATCGCTGCACTGTCCATACCCGTCAATTTCAACAAAACACCCACATGAGAAAAGGACCAAAAGGAAAGCGGTTCTCAACAAACTCACGGTCATGAATTCGCACTCCTTGGTTGCGGGCCTTCTCTTCCTCGCCCTAGCCGCTGGAATCAAGCTTGAGCCGTGTGCGCCGGCCGGCAAGCTCTGCAAAGTTTCCCTCGGTGCATCATCCTGAATCGCCTTCAGGCAGCGTACGTAATACTGTTTCAATCAATTAACGCGCAGAGAAGGCGCCAAAACTCTCATCCGATCCAAAGAAATTTTTTGGAACGCTCTTAATGGACGGCGATCAAGATCACAATCCCCACCAACGCAAAAACGCAGCCAACGATCGGCAACAACACGAGGGCTCCGGGGAGACGGCGTTCCAGCACGGCGGCGCCGGGTTGCGCCGGATCATAAAATACGTCCACCTCAACGCCCGCCGGATAGCGCTCTATGGTTTTTCGCGCGGCGGAGCGGTTGCCGGAGCTGGCCCCGCCAAAGGTGATTCGGTTTCCTTTGAAGGAGGCGCCATTCACAACGTACTCGTAGACCACGCGGGCTTCCTCGGCCCAATTGCCGTCGTTGTCGCGACATCGATTTACGTCCGATGCGACGACACGCCCGCGCGCCGAAGGCCACTTCATGCTGGCTTGCGATTTCCTCCGGAGCAGAAACCATCCTCCACCACACACTACCCCGATCAAAACAAACAATGCTCCCATCGCAAAATCCTCCTTCTCATTTGGCTTTCAGCTCATTAACGCGCAGAACGGATGCAAAGACTCTCATCCTTTCAGAATTATTCTTTTGAGGGAAATATCCGTCGTGGGGCAGACCCTTTTGTCTGCCCCGAAAATAGCTTTGGTAGCCCCGGTCGTTCTTTGGGCCGGGGGCTCTTGGCTGCCGTGCCGAAAGGACCGCGAAAGATATCATTTTCA
>CAZIDA010000268.1:0-5271 GCA_964537865.1 uncultured Acidobacteriota bacterium | reverse complement strand
CGTAAATAAAACTCCTCCTTGGCCCGCTTGTCTCTGAGAGACAGAGCCACCTTCTCATCAATTATCCGGTTGCACATCGAAATGGAATCTTCATCTCGCCTAAGCGGCGGATCAAGCGTTTCCGGGCCTCACCACGCGGCCCAATTCTCACCTGTTCCCCAGGGATTGTCAAATCCAAAACCGGCTTACGGGGTCGGGGCCTTGGTCTCAATAATCTCTCGGATTTTTTTCAAGAAATCGTTGATCGACTGAGCGCCCAAGTCGCCTTGCTGCCGGTTGCGGACTCCCACCGTGCCGCCCGCTTGTTCCCGGTCGCCGACCACCAGCATGAACGGAATTTTCTGAAGCTGGGCCTCGCGAATCTTGAGATTGATTTTCTCGTTGCGTTCGTCGACCTCCACGCGGATGTGCGCCGCTTTCAGTTGGTCCGCCACTTTTCGGGCATATGCCGCGTGCCGCTCGCTGATCGAGAGCACCCGCGCTTGTACCGGGGCGAGCCAGGTGGGGAAGGCGCCGGCGTACAGTTCGATCAAATACGACACCATGCGCTCCATGGTGCTGATAACGCCGCGATGAATGATGACGGGCCGATGGTGCTTCCCATCAGCCGCGATGTAGCTCAGGCCGAACTGGCTCGGCAAATGGAAATCCACCTGAATCGTGGAATAGGTTTCCTCGTGCCCCATCACGTCGGCAAGCTGAATGTCGAGTTTCGGCCCGTAAAAGGCCGCCTCGCCTGGGGCTTCCTTGTAAGGCAATCCCAGTGCGTCCAAGGCCTCGCGCAGTATGCGCTCCCCCATTTCCCACATTTCGTCGTTATCGACATATTTTTCCTTGTTCGCCGGATCGCGCAGCGACAGACGGTAGCTGTACTGCGTGATGCCTAGATCGTGATAGGCGCGCTCCACCAGCTTCATCACTCCGGAAAACTCTTCCTTGATCTGCTCCGGCGTGCAGAAAATATGCGCATCGTTGAGGGTCATGGCGCGCACGCGGCTCAACCCGCTCAACACGCCCGATCGCTCGTAGCGATACATGGTGCCCAGCTCGGCAATGCGCACCGGCAAATCGCGATAACTGCGCATCTTCGATTCGTAGATCAAAATATGGTGTGGGCAATTCATCGGCCGCAGGACCATGCGTTCGTTCTGCAGTTCCATCGGCGGAAACATATCTTCCTGATAGTGCTCCCAATGTCCGCTACGAACGTACAAATCCACTTTGGCTAGATCCGGCGTGTGTACGTGTTCGTAACCGACCTCGCGCTCGCGTTCGAGGATGTATTCTTCAAGGAGCCGGCGAATGGTCGCGCCTTTCGGGAGCCACAGCGGCAGCCCCGCGCCGACGGCTTCGTTTACCGTGAATAGCTCCAGCTCTCTGCCCAGCTTGCGATGGTCGCGCTTCTGCGCCTCCTCCAGCTTCTTCAGATAATCGTCGAGATCCTTCTGCGTGAACCACGAGGTGCCGTAGATGCGCTGCATCTGGTCGTTGCGCTCGTCGCCCTTCCAGTACGCGCCGGCGATCGAGAGCAGCTTGAACGCCGTGATTTTTTTTGACGACGGGACATGCGGCCCGAGACAGAAGTCGATGAAATGATCGCCCAGCGTGTAGCAGGAAAAAACGTTGGCGGCCTTTTCGTCGATGAGCTCGCACTTCATCCCCTCGCCCATCCGCTGAAACATCTTCAACCCTTCTTCTTTGGGAAATTCCTTGCGGGCGTAAGGGAGGTCGCGGTCCGAAAGCTCCTTCATCTTCTTTTCGATCTTCTCGAGATCTTCAGGCGTGAACGGCTCGTCGCGATGAAAGTCGTAGAAGAACCCGTTTTCGATGGCCGGCCCGATGCCCAGCTTCGTCCCCGGAAAAAGTTCCAACACCGCCGCCGCCAGGAGATGGGCGGAGCTGTGACGATAAACCTCCAGCGCGTCGGGGTCTTTGGATTTCGGAGTCAGAATCTCGATGCGGTCGTTCGGCTTGAGCTTCCACGTGAGATCGTGCAGCTCGCCGTTGATTTTGGCGACCAAAGCGTCGTCGTACAGACGCGGACTGATCTTTTTCGCCACGTCGCCGGCGGTGGCGCCGTCGGGAACTTCAAGCGTGCTGTTGTCAGGTAGAGTAATCTGAATCATAAATCCTTCTCGAATGCCCAATGTCACTTCCTTTTGCCTGAAGCTACGTTAGACGGATTAAACGGCCAAGAAAAGAACGAATAAAATATCAGAATCGCTGGGAAGGGTCAACGTAAGGGTCACGTGGGTAGTGGGTCAGTTTGCATGTGACACGCGCATCCTGCGCGTGAACCACAGGCCAGAGGCCCGTGCCACCCTTGAAACTGACCCACTGCCGTCACGTGTAGTGAGCCTTTGTCTGCGGTTGCGGCTAGAGGAGTGAGCTTAGAGCACTGGCCGGCTCGCAGGCGCACCCAATGGCCACGCCCGGGAATTGGAATCAGGTGGCCCGGCGGCAGACCTTCGCAAGTCCGACATGGAAGAGGCCAAATTCCTCCGACAGTTTATGTTCGGCGTCGTCCATGTCTTGCTGTACATCTCTTCGCGTGTCAGTGTGGTTTTTGGGGGATGCATAAGATACCCCTCTTATTGTCTCTTACTTACGTTTTTCTCAAAAGAGAAATAGTTTATATGGGAAACTTTTCCTTTACAACAATTTTCCCGTTTGAGAAAATACGGCCATGGACACGATAGAATTGAACCAGATTGAACGAGAAGTAGTCGATGCCCTCCGGGAGCAGGCGCCGGTGAGGGATCTCCCCAGTGTGTCGATCCAAGATGTCCGCGAGCCGCCAGAGCAGCCGTTCGACCTCATCTTCGAATTGCGGTCGGGCTCCAACCGAATCCAGGTGTTTGGTGAAATCAGGCGGACATTCTCCCCTAAGTTACTAGAGGAAATTGCTCCGTGGATTCAACGATTAAAATCATTGCATGGAGATGCAGCCGTTGCGGTGATAGCCCCGATGCTGTCGCCGCAGGCACAAGCTTACTGTATCCAAAACGGGATCGATTTTTTGGATCTGGCAGGCAACCTCTTCATCAACGTTCCAGGGAAGTTCATGCTGCAGCGAACTGGGAAGAGGACGCCGGGAATTTCCACAAAGGAGTCGGAAGGTCAACGGGCGGTGAACGTATTTTCAGGGCGTTCCTCTCGCGTACTCCGTGTTTTGCTGGAGAATCCGAAGTCTTGGAAGATCACGGAAATTGCACGGGAGCTTTCAGAGGAGAGCCGACGATTTTCCATCCGATTTCCAAAAGCACAGATTGGTCTCGAAATCAGTCCCGGTTCTGTTTCCAAGGCAATTGCGAGTCTGGAGGAACAGCTTTGGGTGCGCCGACGAAAAACCGCTGTGATCGTTCCCGAGCCACAACGGGTGCTTGCGCAATGGGGAGAGAAGTACAAGGAGCGCTATCGTCGCCGGCTGAGAAGCTCCTTCCAGACGAATAATCCGTTTGGTTCCGACATCGCCAGTATCAATCGGGGTCTGCAGAAGATGAAGTTTGAAGCGTACGCCTTCACTGGGCCAATGGCAGCCTCAGCCGAGGCGCCGTTCGTCGACATCGATCTGGTCGATATTTTCATTATCGCTGGCCAGAGCCGAGTAGGGTTTGGCGCCTTGGGGGGGCGGCCTGCTACCGGACCGCCATTGCGATTCCTTTATCCTTACGATACTGGGGTATTCATGTATTCGAGACGGGTGAAACGGGCTCCTGTAGTCTCTCCCGTCCAGGCGTATCTCGACCTGTATGCCTGCGGTGGACGCGACCGGAAACAAGCTGAGTATCTGCTTGCGAGTGCAATCCAACCCCGTTGGGAGGCACGTGATTCCTGAACCGCAACGGACCTACGTGTTGGAGCTTCTAAATGCCTTGGGGGCGGCCGCCAACGATTTCATTGTCGTGGGCGCGCAGGCGATGAAGTTTGTTCACGAGGGGGCGAGAGCAACAAAGGATATCGATCTTATCTTGGATGTGGTCCGGCTCCGGGGTGGGAAGCCCTCGGTGAGGCAGCGATTGAAGGAATTGGGATACGCTGTCGTGGAAGGCGCCCACAATTTTCAATTCGAGAAGCCGATTCCCAACAACAATGAAAGAATGCGAATTGAATTCATGGCTCCGGAGGAGCTCAAGCGAGATAAAGATTTCAGGGTTGACGTGGAAGATGGCGTACATGCCCGCGCCTGTACCGGGGGCAGAATTGCGATAGCTGAATCTAAGGTTCACACGCTTACGGGAAGTCTTCCTGGCGGAGCGCCGTTCAGGGGATCGATTCGAGTGACAGAACCGCATGCGCTTGTCATGTTGAAACTGCTTGCGTTGCACGACCGTTATCGAAATATCCGAGGGCCCGAAGAAGCGGAACATGATCGTGAGGAGGCGCGTACTCATGCAGCCGACATCGTGGCGATTGTAACTGCTCAAACCGATCAACGGCGGTTCAGAGACCACTTTGAAAATCAGTTTCAGATCGATCCCGCGCTTGGTATTCGCGTGCTGAGCATCCTGGGCGACTGTTTTAGGGAAAACACCTCCGCCGGACTGTTGGTATACGAGGAATTTCTCGTTGCTGATAAACCGCTCGATCCGAAGGTTCGGCGTCAGACGACTCAAGAGGTTGAACGAGCGCACAAGATTATGCTGTCTTTGTTACCACCTCAGGCGTTTTATGATCTCATCGCGGCCATGGGGGATAGTTGCGACATCGAGCAAAATTTCCCCTTGGTGAAAGAGTTCCTGACAAACTTGGAGCGGACGGGCATTGGAATAAATGACGATGTGTCAGTTGAGCTTCTACCAGCCGAGTCCTTCGGTGGCGCGTACAGCGGTTTGGACAAATTAACAGCCAGTGCTTCGGAAGCGCTCAAGGCATTGTCAAAATCGGAAATGCAGCTTGTCCGCTGCCATTTACAGAACTCCGCGGAGAGGCTAAAGGAGCTACCCGAACTGGTGCAGCAGTTCCCGCATGCCTTGAAATGAAACTTTGGCGCCTAGCCCCCCACAACCCTCAGCGATGTCTTCCAGAAAGACCTTATACTCCCTGGGCATAAACGACCTCTCGCAATATGCGAGGTTTCAATGCAGGCTTCAGGGTGTCCGTGAGCACCAAGTCGACCCGGCAGCCAAAAAGACTCTCCAGGTAAATTTTCAGGTCCATGTAGGCATCGAACGTTTTCTTTTCGAACTCTACGAGAACGTCCAGATCGCTGCTTGGGGCTCGTTAGAAAACAACTTGTACAACTAGCCCAGTTGTGATATACGCCCTACA
>CAZIDA010000267.1:0-5286 GCA_964537865.1 uncultured Acidobacteriota bacterium | reverse complement strand
TCTCAAGACATCTGATCGCTCGGACGACGCCGCGGAAGTCCAAAACGAAAAGGCCACCGGCGAGCGAATGACCGAGGTGACGGTGGAGCCGTCGCTCATTCCCGATCCGCAGGGGCGCCACGAAGTTCTGGTTCGGGTCACCGCCGACACGGATGACCACGGACGCCCGCTCGCCACCATCAATCCCAGAGAGCAACCCGGATTGTTGGTGGAGACGCTTTGGGATGAACTCTTCTTTCCGCTCCAAGAAGAGAAAATTCCATCCCTCCGCTTCGAGCCGATGCCTTCGCCCAACGGCTCCGTCAAGTTCCATTTTGCCCCGGTGAAGAATGCTCAACTCATCATCCTGGCATCCGGAACCGTCACGCTGGATCCGGAGACCGCGATGATTCGCGAGATTCACATCGACTCGCTCAAGAATCTCCAAACTCTGAACAAGGAATTATCAAAATTGACGCAGATCTCCGCCGACATTGAGTACGCGCCCTTTCGAGACCTGTGGGCGATGCCGGCCACCGCCAAAGGATACGGCGTCTCTCGTCTCCCGCATTTCGGGGGATTCTTCCGGTTTGAATTCGAAGAGACCGGCTATCAGCCCATCATGAAAATTCCCGAGCCCGAATCCGCCCAATGAGGACGCCTCTTCCCGCCTGGGGTGGAAGCGCGCGGCGTGAAGTGATTGTTCCGTAACCAACCCCCTTCTTTCCCCGTCATCTAGAGCCTGACCTTGCCGATCACGTCTTAAGCTTTTTCCGAAACCGATTCCATCACATTTCATCAGGAGGAGAGAAACATGTCACGACGATTGCTTCGCGCGTTGGTGGTGGTGCTGTTCATTCTGCAATCGTGTGTTCTGTTCGCGCAGGATGCCGCCGCCTTGGAAATGGATAAGAAGATCATCGAAAACGAAAAAGAGCATTCCGAAATCATGCAGAACCTGGAGTATCTGACCGACATGATTGGACCGCGCTTGACCGGCTCCGAGCGAATGAAGCGGGCCAACGATTGGACGCAGCAGCGCTTCACGGATTACGGCTGCGTGAATTCCCATCTCGAAGCTTGGAACTTTGGATTGGGATGGGAGCGCGGCACGGCCACCGCGCGAATTGTCGAACCCAACGGACTCCCGTTGACCATCGCTTCTTACGGCTGGGCGCCCAGCACCGATGGAACGGTCACCGGGGAATTGATCTATGTGAAGGCCGCGAAGATCGAAGACTTGGAGAAATACCGGGGACAACTGCGCGGGAAGTTTGTCATCGAGCGGCCGCCCGCTGATATCACCCGGCCTTTTGGACCGCCGCCGGAAGTCATGCAAAACCGCGCCGCGCGACGAGAAGGCGGCCAGCCGGCTCAGCCTCGGCCCAACTACGAACAGATTCGGCAATTTCGTCAAAAGCTGATGCGGTTTCTGAAAGAGGAAGGCGCGCTGGCCGTGATCACGGATTCCGGCAAGGAGCACGCGCTGCTCAACATGACCGGCCTCGGCGGCCGCGATCCCAAGGCCGTCATCATTCCTTCCGTCTTCACGACTCACGAAAATTACGCCATGCTGTGGCGCTTGTTGGAGAAGAAGCTGAAGGTGGTTCTCGAAATGAACGTTCAAAACAGCTTCACTTCGGCGCCGGTGGAGGCGTACAACACCGTGGCGGAAATTCGCGGAACCGAGAAGCCGGACGAAGTGGTGATCGTCGGCGGTCATTTGGATTCCTGGGATCTTGGAACCGGAACGACCGACAACGGCACCGGCTCGATGTCGGTGCTGGAAGCCGCTCGCATTTTGAACGCTGTCGGCGCCAAACCCAAGCGAACCATTCGATTCGTTCTTTTCTCCGGTGAAGAAGAGGGCCTGCTGGGATCCAAGGCCTATGAAGAGGCCCGCAAAAGCGAGATGCCGAAAGTCTCCGCCGTGCTGATCATGGACATTGGAACGGGACGATTCAAAGGCATCGCGCTTCAGGGACGCGACGATGTCCGGCCCACGATGGCCGCGGTTCTCTCCCCGCTCAATGATCTGGGTTTGCAGGACATCAACTTGCGCAACCAGGGCGGCACCGACCATCTTTCATTCTTGCCGGATGGCATTGCGGCCTTTTCGTTCATTCAAGATCCGGTCGAATATGGAAAGACGCACCACTCGCAATCCGACACTTTTGACAAAGCCAAGAAGGATGATTTGATTCAGACGTCCACTTCGCTGGCCGTCGCGGCGTACAACATCGCGCAGTTGCCGGAAATGCTACCGCATCGCGTGCCGCCTCCACAACCGCAAATCCCGGCGCCTCCAAAACCGGAGGAGAAAAAATAGTCGTTCCGTAAGGGAACGAAGGACCCAATATCACCGGGGAAACAGCGTGAAGAGGTAGCGCTCAAAAAAGAGCGGGGACGAAAAACGCTTCCGCAATTTTTAGGAGATTGCGAAAACAGCGCCCGTCCCCGCCGCTTTTCCGACTGGACTATTGAACCTTGAACTTGCTGTACGGGAAAACCGCCGGCCCCACCTTCTCCGCATGCTGGGCGGCCGGAACTTCTTGTTGTTCCTCGCTCAGAGATTCGACGACCTGAGGGAGGCTGGCCTCGTAAACGGAGGCGCCTCCTTGAGCCTTCAGAAACACCAAGCGATTGGAGTTAGAACTGAGGTCGACGAAAATGAGATCGCCCAAGCCGATCTGATGCGTCGCCGTCAAGCTGGCGAGAGGAAAAACCAAGTGCCGTTCGATGGCGCGCTTCAACGGACGCGCGCCGTATTGCGGATCGGTCCCCTCCTGCAACAAAAATTTTCGCGCCAAGCTGGAGCAATGAAACACGAACTTGCTCTCCGTCTGAGAGTTTAGAATTCTTTGCTGCACCTGGCTCAACTCCAGATCCAAGATCTTCTCCAAGTGTTCCGGCTTCAGCGGGCGGAAGACGATCACTTTATCAATGCGGTTCATAAACTCCGGTGAAAACTTGTGCCGCGCCGATTCCATGGCGGTGTGGTAAATGGCCAGTTCGGTGTCGTCGGAATCCTGCGCGCGGGTGGCGCTGGCGAACCCTAAGCCTTGGCCCATGACCATGCGGCTGATTTCTCCACCGCCCAGGTTGGAGGTCATGACGATGATGCATTTCGAGAAATCGACGCGACGATTGTCTCCCAGGGTCAGCGTCGCCTTGTCCAGGATGCCGAGCATCAATTTCCACAAGGCGTCGCTCGCCTTCTCAATTTCATCGAAGAGCAGAAGCGAAAGCTGTAGCCGATCGCTGTGGAATTGATCGAGGGCCTCTTGCGTCAACGCCGGCTGCGTTTCCCGGTGTCCGAGATAGCCCGGAGGCGAGCCCACCAGCTTGGCGATCTCGTGGCTGTGCTGAAACTCGCCGCAATCGATCTTGATGAACGACCGATCGCTTCCGTAGAGCACCTCGGCGGTGGCCTCCACCAAGCGCGTTTTCCCGGACCCCGTCGGCCCCAACAGCAGCAGATTCCCGATCGGACGTCCGGGGACGCTGAGCCCGGATTGATAAATCTGGAACAATCCCGACATGCGGCGCACCGCCCGCTCCTGGCCCACAATGCGATGCAACAGATTGTTCTCGAATTCCTTGACTTGGTCGCTCTTCAAAGTGGGATCAAGTTCGGCATAAAGGTTGGCTTCTTCCTGGCCTTCCATGGTTCATTGACTCCTTGGAGCGTCGCTGGAAGCGCGCTCTTGAATGGGATATCTATCGTCCCGTTCCGAAAAAAACTTAGAAACGAATTCGACCTTTTCCCAATAAGCCTTTGAACTTTCCTTCGGTCGTCCACCTCAGCGTTCTCTTTCCAGGATCCCAGACCCTTTCAGATATGTTTAGATGCCGAAGAGAATCCAAAGTTGAGCCGCGCGATTCAAAATTTTGTCTCGCCCCTCTTGCCATCGAAGCGCGTTTTCGAAACGGCGGTGCTCCTTGCTCCTTCAGACGGGAGGATCTCATCGCGGCGCGGCCCGTTTTCAGTCTATCGTTCTGCGATAGGGTCCCGGAGCGCCGAAGACTCGGCGCCTCGTCCGCGGGTCCCTTGATCCGAAGAGCCGGAATTTACGAGTTTGACTTGAATCGCCCTACCGATCCAGCCACATGATGAAGAACGTGAATGTGAGAAACCTACACGAGCTTGTAACCGACACCGTACACGGAGATGATGTATTGTGGCGAGCTGGCGTCCTTTTCAATCTTATTGCGCAGTCGGTTGATGTGTGTGTCGATGGTCCGATCGTAACCTTCGAACGTATAGCCCCACACGGCGTCCAGGAGTTGGTCCCGGGAAAAGACGTGTTCGGGGTTCTGGAGAAAGTGTTTCATCAAATCAAATTCCTTGGGCGTCAACGTTATCGCGCGCTTCTGAACCATGACTTCGCGCGTGTTCAAATCCAAGACGATGTCCCGATGCTTCAGTTGCGGCTGCTTCTGCACCAGGACGGCGTCCGACTCCGCGCGTCGCGCCACCGCCTTCATGCGCGCTTCCAGTTCGCGAAAGCTGAACGGCTTGGTGATGTAATCATCGGCGCCCAATCCCAAGCCGAAGATCTTATCGGCCTCCTCGGTCTTCGACGTTAGGATTAATATGGGAACGCGGTTGTTGAATTTTCGAATGCCCTTGCAGACTTCATATCCGCTGAGCTTGGGAAGCATGATGTCGAGGATGATGAAGTCGGGAGATTCTTTCTTGGCGGCCTCCAGGCCGCTGGCCCCGTCAAAGGTGCTGACCACTTGATAGCCCGCTTTCTTCAGGTAGATGGAGAGGCCGGTGGTCACGCTGATGTCGTCTTCTACCACCAGAACTTTGCTGATTGCCGTCATCGGGCTCCGAGTTCGTGCTGGTTTGGTTCAAGAGACAGATGCGATATCAAAGCTTCCTCAATGCCTATTGCCCCACACTCTACAGAAAATCCCTTCAATTTTCAACCGATAATCCTCGCGTGCCGGATTTTTCGGTCGGCGGCCTCCAGCCTCAGGCTCTCGGAAAAAATTTAAGATGGTTTCCAGCCTCCGTCTGAAATATAATGACACGACTCCAGAACCGGTAAATCGGTCACAAACCTTAATCGGGCGGTTATCCGAAAAATCCCATGAAAACCATCATTCCAGCGTCAGAACGCCACGTCAGATCAAGCAATGTTCTTGCAGGGCCGCGGTGGTTGACGAAAGCGATTTTTGTTTCGGCGATGATCGGCAGCCTATTGCTCGTGGAAGCTCCCGCGCTAGGGGCGTCCATCGATCGAGTGCAGTTGCAGCACGTCAATGGGAGCGTTCAAGTGGTTCGCGAACATCAAC
>CAZIDA010000266.1:0-5334 GCA_964537865.1 uncultured Acidobacteriota bacterium | reverse complement strand
ATGTAATCTTCAGCCGCGGGAACTTCTTGCTCTCTCATCTCACTGGATACCGGCGCCAATTCCTGTTCCGGCGCCAATTCCGTCGCGGCTTCCATTTGAGGCGGAGCCAATTCCATCTCCGTCTCAACGACCGGCTCGATGGGCGCTGAAGTGACAGGCGCCGGAGCAACGGGCGTCGACGAAATCGTGAAGCTCTGAGCCGGTGAAAATTGAATCGGGGGCGGCGCCACGGGAGGCCGCGGAGTCATGGGCGCGCGCTTTGGAATCACGGGCGTGGGCGCCTGCGGTGCTTCACGCGTGGGGGCAACTGGAGGCGCCGCTTCGACGGGCTCAGGCAATGGCGCGCGCGTTCGAGCCCAAGTCATCGTGTCAAACATCGGCTCGATTCCAAGAGGATCGATCTCGGCGCTCATTCGGGGCGCTGCATAACTTTTTGGCGCCGCCTGTCGCAGGGGAGGCGTTGCCGGGCTGCTCGGAGCAAGAGTCGTGGGCCTCGACACCGGATATTGCGCGGGCGGCTTCTTGCCATTTGTGATGGAAGAGACCGGTCGGGGCGATGGCCCCGTCGGCGACTGATCCGCCCACAGCATTCTCGCCGTTTCGTGCAAAGTGCTTTCGACGTAAACGGACTTGTTGACATGCGGTTCCGGCAAGCTCCGTGGAACCATCGGTCTCGGGCTCACGGACGCCGGGGCTGGCGTTTGCGGCATTGGCGGTCTTTCGATCCTTGGCGCCGGCGGCGCCGGTTTCTGAATCAGTGCAGGCGCTACGCGCTCGGCGGCTTGTTTCTGCGGCGCAATATTCGCGGGCCGGGTCTGCGGGCGGCTGGGAACATCGGATCGGAACGGTTCATCCGACGCGGGCGCCGCTTGAGGACGCCGAAAGTTCATCTGAGTGGAAGCAAAATCTGGCCGCGGATGGGAGGGCACTTCCGCCGGGAACATCTCATCGCCACTGACTCGCGGCAGCTCACGCCGCACCGCTTGAGGCGGCGCAACCGGTCGTCGAGCGGGAACATCCACGGCAAACTGATCCGATGAAGAAATCTTGTGTCGCGGCACGGGGCTCAACGACGGATCGGCGAGGGACGAAGAAGAAGCCGCCGGCATCTCGGTGAGCGCCACCACCAACGGTTTGTTATAGCGCTTCTCCAAGATCGAAACATCCACTTCCGGCAGCTTGTTTTTCTGAACTTCGCGCATGACCGCGTCCAGAAGACGCTTGAAGCCCATCCATCCCAGCTTCACCCGAAACTGAACCACCTCCGCCGGATCGGGAAGAATCGGTTTCTGATCCATTCCCAAGAAAGCTCTCAGACCGGGATGGGAGTTGAACTCGTTTCTCAAGGCGTCGCTGCTGACGTCGAAAATGTATTCCAGAAGAAGAATCTTGAAATAGATCGCGGGGTCGGCCTTGGACGAAGCCGGGCGAGGATTATACCGGCTGAAGGCGTTTTTGGTGACCGCTCGAAAGTCACACGCGGAGACCAAACGTTCAAAAAATCCCGTGGGCACGCAGATGCGCACGGGCGGCTCACTCCGCTGTTCGAATCCCTGTGTTTGCGATAATGCTGTCACGTCAAACCTGCTTCATGGTTGAACTACAAATGATAATACACCATAAGACTTTGTCAACAATTTGTCGGCGCTCCTCCGCCTGCCCCAGCGGTCTCTCAAATTCTTCAGCGTCCTTCGAACGTCTTCAAGACTCGCATGAAATTGTTACCAAAAAATAAAGCGGGACCGAATCCTCCTGCCCCGCTCTTGTGCATATCCCGCTCCTTCATTGGCTGAGTGCTAGTCGCTGCTCTTCTTCAGCTCTTCATCGATGATCTTCTGGAAATTGCTGAAAGGCTGAACTCCGCTGAGAGGATGCCCATTCACGACGAAGAGCGGGGTGCCGGTGATTCCCAAGGACTGACCCTCGGCCATTTCCGCTTTGATTCGCGGCAGGGTCAGTTTGTTGTCGTAGCAATCTTCGAACTTTTTGGTGTCGAGTTTTGCCTTCCCCGCGAAGTCTACAACTTTCTCCCTTACGTTTTGGGGCGTGATGGTGGACTGGTTGTCAAAGAAGTCGTGATAGAACTCCCAGAACGCGTCGTTGCTCTGATTGAAAGCGCACAAGCCGGCGACGGCCGCGTCCTCGGCCCAGGGATGAAAGGGAAGAGGAAAGTTCTTGTAAACGATCCGCACTTTGTCGCCGTACTGCTTCATGACATCGTTTTCAATGGTCTTATAGGCTTGGTCGCAGAAAGGGCATTGAAAATCGGAAAACTCCACGATGGTGACCTTGGCGTTCTTGTTGCCGCGCATGGGAACATCGGTGAGATTGATCTTCTTCATGTTTTCCGCGTATGGATTCTCCGACAAGTCAAACACGCGACCGATGACGGCGAATTTATTGTCGTTTGTCACCAGGACTTCTTGGGTTCGTGTGTGCGTGCCGTCGTTAATTTCGATCGTGGCCGTTTCCATTCCGGTGACCTTAGCCGGCTTCCGCGATACGACGGTCATGGAGATGGAAGGCGGAACACTGAAGGCGGAACGGATGTTGTCGATGATCCGTTGATTCACTTTGGCTGTGGCCGAATCGAAAGTCATCGCCGGCGGAAGCGCCGGCTTTGCCGGCTGGCTGATCGATGACTCCGTCGGGGCCGGCTTGGCCTGTGGTGGCTGAACCTTCGGCGGTGGGGCCTGTGTTTGTTGAGCCTGTGGCTTGGCCGCGGGCTGATTCGGTTTCTGACCGTCTGCCATCACTCCGGCGGTTCCCGCAAGAAAAAGAAACAAGCAGGAGACGACAAGGCTGATGTCTGATCGTAAGATTCTCTTAATCATGGTGAGGAATGGTGGTCCTTTCTTTAACCCAAAAAAGATTTGCGGTGGCCGCCGTTGGCATGGGATGCCGCGGCAGGACGACCGGGTGTTATTTCTTGGTGGCCGCCGGCGCCGCCGGTTTCGGGACGGTGGATGCAGCCGACTGCGCGTCAAATCGCCGGATGATTTCAGTTGTAATATCCGTGGTCGGACTGGCGTACAAGATTCCCGCTTGAGGCGAGGAATTATCAATCACAAGGGTGTATCCTTGTTCCACGGCGTAACTGTGAATCACCTTCAGGAGCCTGTTCCCGATGGCGTTAATCGTCTGGCTTTGAAGTTGCTGGAACTCCGAATTGGCGTCATCGCCCGCGCGGCTCAATTCCTTCGTCTTCAGATCGATCACTCGCTTCTTGTCCGCGACGGCGTCTTCGCTGAGGGTTTTTTCCTCTTTCTGAAGCTCCGCCGTCATGTCGTCGATCTCCTGTTTCTTCTTTTGCAGTTCGGCGGCCTTGGCATCATACTTTTGCTTCAGCGTGGCCGCGGCCTTCTTGCCCTCGGTGCAATTCAGAATGGCCTGTTGCATGCTGATCACGGCGACTCGAGTGGTGTTCGACGCTTGCGCGAACAGCCGAGCTGCCGGAAGCAATCCAAGGCACAACAAAAGGCCAATCAGTTTGAATCTAGTTTTCATTGAATCTCCTTACGATAGGTTTTTCGGATCATCACTTCTTCAGACGGCGAGCTCAGTAACCTGTGTCCTCCTGAAGGATGAAGCGGGGGATTCATGACCCGATGACTCAACGGCGAGAATACTCAAATCCCAACTACGCTGTAGATGTGCGTCCCGGCAGCCCCCGGAAACAAATTTCCAGCCCGCGAAAAACCCACATGATATGCTACATCAGTCGCTTAAGTCAACCCAAACGCTCTTGGTCTGGGTGTAAAGATCCAGGGCCTGCATTCCCAGTTCCCGGCCAAATCCCGATTGCTTGTATCCGCCGAACGGCATGGTGGGATCGTAGACGTTGTAGGTGTTGATCCACACGGTCCCGGCGCGAAGCTCGCGCGCCACGCGGTGAGCCTTCTTGATGTCGCGCGTCCAGACCGCCGACGCCAGTCCATAGAAGGTATTGTTGCCTTGTTGGATGGCGTCGTCCAAAGATTTGAATGAAAGTGTCGACAGCACCGGGCCAAAAATTTCTTCGCGGGCAATGGTCATGCCGGAATCGACTCGGTCGAAGATGGTCGGCTGCAGGAAACTGCCCTTCCCATTGATCTGAACGCGCTCTCCGCCCGCCACCAACTGTGCGCCTTCGCGCTTGCCGGATTCGATGTACTTCATCACAGTGTTCAATTGACCTTCGCTGACGATGGCGCCAAGGCGCGTCTTGGGATTCATGGGATCGGCGGGCTGCAGCTTCTTGGTCCGCTCGATGAGTTTTTCCATTAAAGCGTCATGAATGGATTCTTCCACCAGCAATCGAGAACCGGCCGCGCACACTTCACCTTTTCCATAGAAGATGCCGAGATAAGCGCCGCGCGCCGCCGCGTCCAAATCGGCGTCCGCAAAAACGATGTTGGGCGACTTGCCTCCAAGTTCGAGCGACACTCGCTTCACCGTTCCGGCGGCTTTGCGCATGACCTCGCGCCCCACCTCCGTCGATCCGGTAAAGGCGATCTTGTCCACGCCGGCGTGCTCGACCAAGGCGTCGCCAACTTCCGATCCTTTTCCGGTGATGACATTGAACACGCCGGCGGGCACGCCGGCTTCTTGCATGATGGCCGCCAACTTCAACGCCGAAAGCGTAGTGAGTGAGGCAGGCTTGTGAATGATCGTGTTGCCCGCTGCCATGGCCGGAGCAATCTTCCAACTGGCCAGAAGCAAAGGAAAATTCCACGGCGTGATGGCAGCCACCACGCCCAGCGGCTCGCGCAGCGTGTAATTGAAATAGTTTCCTTTGGCGGGAATCGTTTCGCCGTGAATCTTGGTGGCCCAGCCGGCGTAATATCGAAACACTTCCACGACCATCGGCATGTCAACGTAGCGCGATTCGAAAATGGGTTTGCCGTTGTCCCACGTCTCCAGCCGCGCCAACTCGTCGATGTTGCCCTCGATCAAATCGGCAATCTTCCAAAGCAGCTTGCCGCGATCGGCGGCGCTCATTTTTCTCCAATCACCTTCACGCTCGTCGAATGCTTTGCGCGCGGCAGTCACCGCGGCGTCAACATCCGCAACGCCGGCGGAAGCGATCGAGGCAATGACTTCTCCAGTGGCCGGATTGATCGTTTCAAATCTCTTGCCGCTGGCGGCTTCGCGCCAGTCTCCGTTGATGAATAAACGCTGTGGGGAAAGACTTGATGTCACGGGCGCCGTCATAAGAACTCCTATCTCAGAAGATCAAAGTTGAACTCACGACAAGCGCGGATTATAGCATCGCACCGAAGCGCTTTGCAGCAGCGAATGCGGATTGGTGGCTCAATTTGTTCGTCAGCGTCACCAATGCCGCCGCGGAGCGGC
>CAZIDA010000265.1:0-5344 GCA_964537865.1 uncultured Acidobacteriota bacterium | reverse complement strand
GGGTGCTGCCTTGGCTTCGATCCGGTGTCATTCCGTTGCATCCGTTGCTGGCGTTGATTGCCGCCGCCGCCGGAGTTTTGATTCTTTTGAATTCCACGAGAGGTGGAGGATCGCTTCGTCTCGGCCTGTTGCTGCTCGCCATTTACTTGATCGCCAGGGCTTCGCTCGCTTTAATTCCGTACCTTGTTCCCGTCGGCGCCGCTCTTTTGGGGCTAATTGCGCTCATCACCGGAATTCTGTTGGTCGCGCGGCGATGATCTGAAATTTCTTGCGATGTGCTAAGCTGAAGCTCATCGAGTTGACGCCACTTTCCGATCGTTCGCGAGGAAATCATGGAGACATTGAAGAGCGGTGAAATCAGAACCGGGGAAGGCCGTCATCCCAGCCAGATTGTTCTGCGTTTGGTCAAACCGCAAACCTACGCCACGCACCTTCAGGTCATTCCTCCGGACGCGGAGCCGTACTTCATTCTGGGACATTACTTCTTCACTCTGGAAGAAGCCGAAAAAGATTTTCTGAAACGCGATTTGGAATTAGGCAGCGTCGCGGGTGGTTCCGTGAAAGCGCATTCGAACTGAGCGCTGCGAAGTGGGGCGATGGGACATCCGGGATGCTCTCCGCCTGCGGCGGAAGCATCCCGGCCACCAAGGCCTCGTGCCGCTGACCTTTGGCTCATCGACAATATTTGTGTAAAGTCTTTCCAAAAAAATCCGATTGTTTGAAGTGTAAAAGTTGAGTTGAAATTCCAGCCGCGCAGTCCGTCGCGGCGCGCGCGTCTGAGTCACCGGAGTTTTTGAGAACATCGGTCCAATTAAATCTTGACTTGATAAAACCTTGCTCGTACGATACGCGCATTATTAGGTTTGTCTCAAACGAAGTGAATGGCCTGACGAATTCGCGGCGGCGAGTCCCATAGACACTCTTCTTACCGGCCTTTTTTAAGTTTAAGTTGAATCCTGATCACACTCATGGAGGGGGGCATGGAACGCATCATTTTGAGGCATTTGAGCGGTTCAAAAGCAAACCAAGTCGATGAATTTCCGCTGACTCAATTCAAGGAACTGACCATCGGAAGAGATCCCGCGTCCACGGTCGCGTTTGATCCGGAGCGCGATGATTTGGTGGGGAGACAGCACGCCAAGATCGTTCAAGACCCGGCGAACCCCACGCAGTTTTTGATTGTCGATCTGAACAGCCGCAACGGAACTTTCTTGAACCGGCAGCGCATTGTGGGATCGGCGAAAGTCATGCCGGGCGACGTCGTTCAACTCGGCGCGGGAGGTCCGGAGATTCAATTCGACGTGGAACCTCGTCCGGCCGGCGCCGTTCGTCCGACGCGGGTGGCGGGTGAAGTGGTTCTTTCTCCGGCCGTGCCGCCGACGCGCAGTGGTGTATCCGGGCCGCCGCCCACCGTTCCCGGCGCGCACGCCCCGGTGGGTCGCGCTACCGTGGAGCGCATGGTGGCTCAAACCAAACGCCAATCGAATGTGATGTTGTTCGTCGGCATTGCGGTGATCGTCGTTGTGGCGGGCGTGGTGGGCGCTTACCTGCTTTACCAAAACCGCGCTTCCAAGAAGCAACTCCAAGGCGACCTCGCCAAAACTCAGGAGCAGGTGGCCAATATGGCCGCCAGCGCTCCGATGACGCCGACGCAAATCGCGCAGGCGTACAGCGATTCTACGGTCTACGTCGAGGTGGGTTGGAGTTTGATCAACACTAAAACCGGCGGACAGGTTTATCACGAGTACACCGTCAACAAGTACAAAGACAAGTCCGGCAAGATTCGGCCCATCGTTCCCGACGGAAGGCCCATCGTTTTTCTGGCGAAGATAGTCGACAACAAGGTGGAACCGGCGCTTACGTTGGACGAGAAGTCAGGATTTCCCATCGGCGGCAATCACACCGGATCCGGTTTTTGCGTCACCAGCGACGGCTTCATCATCACGAATCGGCATGTCGCCTCCACCTGGAAGACAAGCTATCACTATCGTCTCAAGGAAGAGTCGTCGGCCAACGCGGTGGTGAATGACGACGACAAAATTCTTCTCGACAAGAGTGGCAAGCCGATCTTGGTCGACCCGCCCGGTGATTGGGTGCCGGCGGAATCGAAGCAGTTTGGACAAACGGAAATCGGAAGTCCGACGCTGGATGGCCGGAACGATTATCTCAACGTGACCTTCGCCAAGAATGAGCTGCGATTCCCGGCGCAACTGGTGCGCACTTCAGATCGGCACGACGCGGCCATGATTAAGATTGACACGCCGGAGCCCGTGAAGAAGGTGCCGCTCTACGACAACTACGATTCCATCCGACCGGGCGACACCGCCATCGTGCTGGGATATCCCGCGGTTTCTCCGCCGGTGGTCGGGTTCATTGAATCGAAGGATGTGTTCAACCGCACGCAAAAGGTCGGCATCATCCCGGATCCGACCATCAGCGTCGGAAACGTGGGGCGGGTGCTGCGCGGGCAAGAGGCCACCAGCGGGAGAGATCCCATTTACAGCACCATTGGCGACGCCTATCAGTTGACCATCAATTCCACCGGAGGCGGCAACAGCGGCGGACCGATGTTCGATGACCACGGTCGCGTGGTGGGGATTTATTTCGCCGGCAGAACGCTCGACGCTCAAATCTCGTTCGCGGTCCCGATCCGCTACGCCATGGAGTTGATGACCACCACTCGAGTGCTGCGGTAGTAGGGTGACGAAGAACTCGTGACGCCGACCCCTCGCGGCGACCACCCAAGGGCATGAGAATGAGATGCTCCGGCCCCGATGCATCGGGGCCGGATGTCCTATCGCTCCGGATTGTGGCGAAGTCCGGGATTCGCCAGAAGGCGGGCGAATCCCGGCTACCAAAACATCCCAGGTTTCTATTTTCGGGGCAGGCCCGCCGTGGCGGGTGCCTGCCCCACGCGAGCATCATTGCCGTGGGTAGCGCGAATCTATTAAACGCTTACATTGGAGATTACCGCCTCGTCGATTTTCTCGGAGCCGGCGGCATGGGAGAAGTTTACCGGGCGGTTCACTCCAAACTGGGGCGCGTCGTCGCCATCAAGATCCTCAGCCGAACTTTCACCGGGCCTGACTTCGGCCGGCGATTTCTGAATGAGGCGCAAATTCAGGCGCGGCTTCATCACCCCAACATCGCCACCTTGTACGATTTCTGCGAATACGGCGGTCAACCGTGCATCATCATGGAGTACGTCGACGGCCAGACGTTGGACGCGCTTCTCCAAACGCGCGGCCCGTTTTCCACGCCGGAGGCGACGGCCATCTTTCGTCGCGTCGTCGAAGCCATCGGATACATTCACGACCACGGCGTCATTCATCGCGATATCAAGTCGAACAACATCAAGCTCACAACCAACGGAGAAGTGAAGCTCTTGGACTTTGGCATCGCCAAATCCGAATCTTCACCGGGCTTGACGGCGGCCGGCGATTTTGTGGGAACGCTGCAGTACCTTTCCCCGGAACAATTGAAAGGCGGACGCGCCGACGTGCGTTCCGACATTTGGTCGCTGGGCGTTCTGCTTCACGAGTTGGTGACGGGGCGATTGCCTTTCGAAGCCAACGCCTTGGGCGAGCTCTACGAAAAAATCAGCAAGGCCTCTTACTTGCCTCCGTCGACGTGGAATCCGAGCCTCCCGCGATCGTGTGAGGCGATCATCAGCCGCTGTTTGAAAAAGAATCCATCGGATCGCTACTCCTCCACGCAAGAACTGCTTCAAGATTTGTCGGCGATGGAATCGGGCGCCATCGGCTCGGAGAACGTCGCCGCGCCGGCGATTCCTTTCGATGGGACGAAAGCGCAAGCGTGGCTGCGACAGAATTGGATGATGGCGGCCGGCGGGCTGGGCATCGTGATTGTGTTCGTCGTTCTCTTCGCCGTCCTCAGTGGGGGCGGCGGAAACTCCACGCTGCCGCCGGCGAATTCCGTTTCGACGACTTCAACTCAGGGCGGCGAGTCCAGCGCTCAAGCGCCGACCGATCATTCATGGAAAATCATTCGCATCGACGTGAGCGATGGGAAGGCCGAAGTCTACAAAGGCGGAGAGATGTTGGGCACGACGCCCTATTCCATCAAGGCGCGACCGGGCCAGGAAATAGATTTGATTTTGAAGCGGCACGGATTCAGCGACAAGCCGGTTCAACTCTACGCCAGCGAGAACGACAAAGTATACACATACACCCTTGAAAAAAATCAGTAGCCGTCGGCTCTGAGCCATCATTCAACGGGCGGCGCATTTTCATCGGAGCATTCAACAAAATGTCTTTCTGGAACAGGAAGAAGACACCAGCCATTCCGCACCCGGCCGGGCCGCCGGAGCAATTGGATTATGAAATCAGGGCCAGTGTGCAGACGGACGTCGGCTGCCATCGCGAGGGAAATGAGGACTGTGGCCGGTTGATTCGACCGAACGATCCCCTCTCGTTGACGCGCAAAGGTGTGTTGGCGATTGTGGCCGACGGCATGGGTGGACATCAAGGCGGGGAAGTGGCGAGCCGCATCGCGGTCGACGTCATCGAACGAGTTTACTTCGAGGAAGACGCGGCGCCGGAGGCGGCGCTGAAGAAGGCTTTCTTGAAAGCCAATCAGGAAATTTATCAGACCGCGCTCGGCGACGAGCATTTGAAAGGCATGGGCACGACCGGCACGGCTTTGGTGCTCAGAGATCATTCCGCGATTTGCGCTCATGTCGGCGACAGCCGGCTCTATTTGATCCGCGGCGGCGGCATCTACGTTCTGACCGAAGATCATTCCGCGGTCATGGAGATGGTGAAGCAAGGATTGCTGACCCTCGAAGAAGCGCGGCATCACGAGGATAAGAATGTGATCCTGCGGTCGTTGGGAAATCATTCGGATGTCAACGTGGCGCTGTGGGACGAGCCGTTCCCAGTGCGGTTGGGAGACCGCTTCCTGCTTTGCTCGGACGGGCTGTACGATCTCGTGGAAGACGAACAGATCAAGGAAGTCGTCGGTGAGAGAGAACCCGCGGCGGCGTGCGAGCGATTGATCGCGCTGGCGAAAGAGCACGGAGGGTATGACAACATCACGGTGGCCATCCTTGCGATTAATCCCAAAGCGGCTGAGGCGAAGAGGCAGGCGCCGGCCACGCGCGAGGTGGAGGCGAAGGCATGATGGGATCGGTGGTCGGGCATTACAAAATCACGGCGTCGTTGGGCGAAGGCGGCATGGGCGCGGTGTATCAAGGCGTCGATCTGATGTTGGAGCGGGAAGTCGCCGTCAAAATGCTGCGTCCGGAACTGGCCCGGCAGCCGCAGGTCGTGGAGCGGTTTCGTTCCGAGGCCGTGACGCTGGCAAAACTGAATCATCCCAACAT
>CAZIDA010000264.1:0-5353 GCA_964537865.1 uncultured Acidobacteriota bacterium | reverse complement strand
GAGTTTTCACACAGACTCTGAAGGGGACACCTTCAATAGCCCAGGGTTGTCCGCCAGCCCTTTGGCGGACAACCCTGGGTTTGGGACGGGCCTGAATACGAACCCTGAAAGGGTTCTCTAAATCGACGTATCTTCGGAGCACGTTGTCACAGGCTGGAAGCCTGTGTCACCCTATTTTCGGGGCGGCGGTTCGAACCGACAACTGAGTCAAATCGACGGAGCGGGTCTCGTTCGTTGATGCGCTGAGCAGAAGGGGCCTCTATTCTTTCGGTAATTTTGGGTTTACCTGTTCCTATGGAATCCATCCAAAAGCGAATCGATACCACGCGGACCGGCCCGGCAGCCGATGAAGAGCTTCAATTGCTTCGCGAGGCCATCTCGATTTATTCCCCTTCCCGGGAAGAAGAATCGGTTTCGAAATATCTCGTGGAAGCGATGTCGGCTCGCGGCTTCAAATCTTTTCGCGACGAAGCGGGAAATGCGATTGGAATTTTGGGAATGGGGCCAAAACAAATCGCGTTCCTTGGCCACATCGATACTGTGCGCGGCGAAATCGAAGTTCGCGAAGAAGGAGGCCGCCTCTTTGGTCGAGGAGCGATCGACGCCAAAGGAACGCTTTGCGCTTTCATCAACGCCGCGACTCGCCTGAAAAAAGCCGGAGGCCTGGAGGGAAAGACGCTCCTTGTGATTGGCGCGGTCGAGGAGGAAGCCGCCACGTCGAAAGGCGCGCGGTTTGCAATGACGCAATTCAAGCCGGACTTTTGTATCAACGGCGAACCCAGCGGCTGGAACGCCATCACGCTCGGATACAAAGGGCGGCTTCTGGTGAATTATCTTCTGCGACAGCCGATGACGCACACCGCCAGCGGCGCGGAATCCGCCTGTGAGCGCGGCTTCAAATTCTGGCACGCCGTGCGTCACATGGCCGGCGAATTCAACTCCGGCAAGGCCGTCTTCGATCGCTTGGATCCGTCTTTGAGGAAAATTCAATCGGACTCCGATGGAAATTACGAACACATCGACATGCGGATGGGCTTTCGATTGCCGCTTGGATTCGATCTGCCGGCGTTCGAAGAATTTCTTCACGGAATCGCCGGTGAAGCCGAGCTGCGGTTTTCCGGCGCGGAAACGGCGGTGAAAATGGAGAAGAGCAACCCGCTGGTTCGAGCGTTTCTGAAAGCGATCCGGGAGAGGGGCGGCGAGCCGAAATTCAAAGTGAAGACCGGCACCAGCGACATGAACGTGGTCGCCCCCGCGTGGCGATGCCCCCTGGTCGCTTACGGCCCCGGTGATTCATCGCTCGATCACACGCCTCAAGAGCACATCGTGATCGACGAATATTTCCGCTCCATGGATGTCCTGGAAAAAGTTTTGTTGGATCTCTAGCAAGTTCCCATGGAGCAGGCGCCCGCTTTGGTAGCCCCGCCCGTTCTTCAGGGCGGGGGCAGTTCTTTGCAGGATTCAAAACATGGCTTTGTGATCGGTGGATTCATTCATCGAACTGCTCCGCGTCTAAGGGTTTTCTGGATGAAGCTCAATGTGAATTCCGCATGGAAAAGCCGCCGGCGTGAAGAACCGCCGGCGCTACCAAGCTGGTCTGGTGATTGGGGTAGGACCTCGCAGCGCAAATGAAGCGCTTGTAGATTGGAGTCGAGAACATTGGATCGCGCGAGTCTTGAAAAAAAACTGTCGAGGCTGGAGGAAATTCTCCGGGGATATGGCGCCACGATCGTCGCCTACAGCGGAGGCGCCGATTCGGCGTTCCTCGCTTTTGTCGCTCATTCGGTTCTCCGTGGCCGGGCCTTGGCCATCACCGCCGACAGCCCTTCCCTTTCCGTCGGTCAACGTCAAGACGCCATCACGTTCGCCAAGGAGTACGGCCTGAAGCACGAGATCATCTTCACCGACG
The DNA here is from genome assembly GCA_964537865.1 of uncultured Acidobacteriota bacterium. GTDB lineage: Bacteria > Acidobacteriota > Terriglobia > JAIQFV01 > JAIQFV01 > CAZIDA01. Next base: position 3,444 of record CAZIDA010000264.1, on the reverse strand, counting down.
AAATGCAGAATCCCCATTACGTCGCCAATCCCGCCAACCGATGCTTTTTTTGCAAGGACGAACTTTTTTCAAAGCTCATGACCATGGCTCACGATCGGGGCTACCAAGCCGTGGCGTACGGTGTGAATCTCGACGATCAAAGCGATTTCCGGCCCGGGCAGCAGGCCGCCAAGAAATTCGGGGTTCGCGCCCCGCTGGTGGAAGCGGGGTTGCCCAAAGAAGAAATTCGCGATCTGTCGCGCCAGCTTGGCTTACGGACTTGGGACCACCCTTCCTCCGCTTGCTTGTCTTCGCGTATTCCGTATGGCATGATGGTGACCGTGGACAAGCTTCAGGCGATTGACCGCGGCGAGGAAGCATTGCATCGTCTCGGATTCCGACAGGTTCGCGTGCGTCATCACGGCGACTTGGTGAGAATCGAGATTTCACCGGATGAAATGGAGAAAGCGCTCTCTCTGGAAACCACGCGGTTGATGCACCGCCTTTTCAAAGAACTGGGGTTCAAGTACGTCACGCTCGACTTGGAAGGGTATCGACAGGGCGCTCTCAACGAAGCCCTGAAGGAAGTGGAAAAGAAATTGGCTTGAGGACGGCCGCCGTCTTCGGCGCGCCCGCCGTCCCCAAGCGCGAAGGCTTACGCGACATCGACCAAATCCGCCGACCTGCGAGTTGAAATCATGACCTCGATCTCGCCCTCACCCTCCGCTCCCTCTTCGGGAAGTCCGCCGACTCGGCCGCCGGGACTCTCCCTTCACCTGCTCAAGATTGTTTTCGTAATCCTGTTTTTCTCGATCGTCGTTTACGCGATCATCGGAACGTTCTTGAGCGATCAGTACACAAGTTACACCGCCGACATGCGGCAACTTTACCGGTTCGTCTCTTTTCTCGGCGGCATCGGTGTTGCGCTGCTTTTGTTGATTCGCAACTTGATCAACCGGGTGTTTTCTCCACCCGTGGGCGAGGCCGTCGAGGAAGATGGGGTCACGGCCCGGAGGCGAGTGGGAAGGGTGCGGGGGCTTACGCTCCTGGCCTTTGTTATCTCTGAGGGAATCGGGCTTCTTGGTTTCCTTCTGATCTTGATGGGCGGGCAGCGGCGTGTGCTTTACATCTTCTGCGCCATCGCCCTCGCATGTTTGATTTTGTTCTTTCCGAGAAACAATCATTAGCGCCTCGCGGCGACGGTCAAGTCGCAGGCCCGGCTGAAGTCGCCATTTATTTTCAGGGGAGGAGAAAGCGCGTTCTCTTGCATGCCGTGCGACGAGACGCGCGGAAACGACCCGATGCGAATTCTTGTGATCGGCAGTGGCGGACGCGAACATGCGCTCGTGTGGAAGCTGCAGCAGTCTCCCCGTGTTGAAAAAATTTTCTGCGCCCCCGGAAACGGCGGCATCGCCCGGGAGCCCCGAGCGGAGAGCCGCGCAATCGACGCCGGAGCCGCCTTCGCCGACCTCATCGCATTCGCGCAAGAAGAGAAGATCGATCTGACGGTGGTGGGGCCGGAGTCATCGCTGGCCGAGGGCATTGTCGATCACTTTGAAGCGGCGGGCCTCCGCATCGTCGGCCCTTCGCGCGCCGCCGCCCGGCTGGAATCTTCCAAGGCGTTCGCCAAAGATTTCATGTCGCGGCACGGAATTCCCACGGCGGATTTCTTCGTGTGCGACAGCGCGGACCAGGGGCTCGATTTGATTCAACGCTCCAGCTACGAATATCCCGTGGCCATCAAGGCCGATGGCTTGGCGGCGGGTAAAGGCGTCGTACTCGCCCAGGATTTCGCGGAGGCCGAGGCCACGATTTTGAATTTTATGACGGAGAAATCGCTGGGCGATGCCGGGGCGCGCGTCGTGATTGAAGAGTGCCTTCAAGGCCGGGAATGTTCCTTCATGGTTTTCACCGATGGGGAGCATTATCTGCCCATGGTGCCCGCTCAAGACCACAAAAGGGTGTTTGATGCGGATCAAGGACCGAACACCGGCGGCATGGGCGCCTTCAGCGACGACTCGATTCTGACGCCCGGATTGCGCACGTCGCTCCTCTTGTCGATCGTGGAACCGACGCTTCGGGGCATGAAAGAAGAAGGCGCGCCCTTCAAAGGAATTCTTTATTGTGGACTCATGCTCACAGAGCTGGGACCGAAAGTGCTGGAGTTCAATTGTCGGTTTGGAGATCCGGAAACACAGCCGGTACTGATGCGAATGAAGAGCGATCTCATGGAAATTTTCGAGGGAATTGCCGCGGGCGCGTTGGATGCAACGCCGCTCTCGTGGTCTCCAGACCCGGCGGTCTGCGTCGTGATGGCCAGCGGCGGTTATCCGGGCGCCTATCAAAAAGGAAAGGCCATTCAGGGGATCGAAAAAGCCGACGCCATGGAAGACGTCAAGGTCTTCCACGCCGGCACGAAGATGATTCCCGGCGCTAGTTCCCGTTTTGAAACCAATGGTGGCCGCATCTTGGGCGTGACGGCGACGGGAGCGGATTTGCAGTCGGCGGTGGCTCAGGCCTACCGCGCCTGCGCGCTGATCCAATTCGACGGCGTTCACTACCGCCGCGACATCGCCGCCCAATTTCTGCATCGATAGACTTCACGCCGGCCTCCCCCTCTAACCTGTTCATCTTGGAGTTGGTCGCGCAGCCGAGTCCGCTTTGTGGACGCAGGCTGCGGGGTTTACGCGCCCTCGCGATAAACCTCGCTCACCTGAATGGTTCTTCCATCCCACACCGAAGAGCCCCGCCCTTGAAAAACGCGGGCGGGCTACCCGAGATCATCCCCGGTAATCATCGGACAAATCGACATAATCAATTTGCATCGGGCAGGCTTTCACCACCGCTGGATCCAACGAGAAATTGTTATGGCTCGACCACCGCCATTTCTCTGGGGACGCTACCAGCTTTCTCTTTACAGGATTGAAATGCATGTACTCCAATCGCTCGTTGAACTCTCGCCTGTTTCGGACAAACCGATCCCAAAAGCGCGGCTGCCAAAGCGTCCCACTCTTCCCACGATACTGATTGATCCGAAAAGACGATTCTTCCTTGAGACGTTGCATCACCAGAGAAATTGTGAGTGGATAACTGGGCCACAGCAAGGCATGCCAATGGTCGGGCATGAAAACATACCCGCACAGAGTGAAACCAAGTTCGGCGCGAGTCTCCACGAAAACGTCTCTGAGCAATTCAAATTCTGACTCGCCCAGAAATCGACAGTGGCGTTGAAGATTGGTGGCCACGAAGAAGATTCGATCCGTCAAACGCAGTCGCCGCAGGTTGGACATGTGAATCAAAGCCTGGGGGATAGTTTATGGAGGGACTGAATTACGACGCGAGACTAACACAAGTTCGATTGTTTTGGTAGCGCAGCCGAGTCAACTTTGTGGACGCAGGCTGCGGGGTTTGCGCGCCCTCGCGACAACCCTCGCCAACCGGTAAGACTCTTCCATTCCTCAGCGA
>CAZIDA010000263.1:0-5370 GCA_964537865.1 uncultured Acidobacteriota bacterium | reverse complement strand
GATGATGCGCAAACACCTCGGCGTTCTTGCGCTGATGAGCCTCCGCCGCCGTCGGCAACGGAATCAAGATGGACGGGCGGCCGGCCGCCGCAATCTCACTCAACGCCGAAGCCCCGGCCCGCCCAATCACCAAATGCGCCCGCTCGAATTGCCGCGCCATGTCATCAAAAAAAGGCCGCACATCCGCCAACCACTCTCGAAGCCGGTAAGCCTCGCGGACCATTTCCAAATCCTTCTCGCCGGTTTGATGAATAAAGAAGAACCGGTCCTTGAAATTCTCCAGGGGCGACAAGCTTTCAACGACGGCTTGGTTGATGGCATGCGCGCCTTGGCTTCCGCCGAACACCAGCACGTTGAAGCGCGGGCCGGCGGGCGGCGAGCCGATCCGAAAAAACTCGCGGCGCACCGGATTTCCCGTGGCCACGGCGTTGCCGGGAAAAAATCGCGTGGACTCTTCGAAGTTTGTCGCGGCCTTCGAGACCACGTACGACAAAACCCGGTTCGTCAATCCCGGCGCCAAGTTCTGCTCCAAGATCATCGTCGCTCGTCCTTGCCCTTTGGCCGCGATCAACGCGGGGCCGGAGGCGTATCCGCCGATACCGATCACCACGTCCGGCTGAAAGCGATTCAAAATCCGCCAGGCCACCCGGATCGTTCGCGGCATTCCAAGGAGCGTCGAGAGCTGACGGGCCAAGGAGAGGCCTTTCAGCGCCCCCGCCTCCATGGCCTGAAATTCATAGCCGCGTTCCGGAATAATGCGCGCTTCAAGACCGCGATTCGAACCCACAAATAAAAATCGCGTCTGTCCGTTACGCTTCGACAATTCCTCCGCGACCGCGATCGCGGGAAACACATGACCGCCCGTCCCACCTCCGGCAAATAAAACATTCATAGGCCTCGCTTGATGGATTTGAATCCATGAGTCCCACGCCGCTAATCCGAATGCTGAGACAGATTCAAAAGTATTCCCATGGCAAAACAATTCACGATCAAGGACGAACCGCCGGCGCTCAGAAACGGCAGCGGGATGCCCTTGTTGGGCAGCAGTCCCGTGACGACGCTGATGTTGATGAGCGTCTGGCAGGCAATCATGGCCGTCAACCCGACGCCCAACAACATCCCGAACGCGTCGGGCGCGGAGTTGGCGGCCTTCAATCCGCGCTTCAAAACGACGGCGAAGAGAATCACGATCAACAGAGTTCCCCACAGGCCCAGCTCTTCGCCGATCACGGAAAAGATAAAATCATTCTGCGGCTCCGGGAGATAAAAGAGTTTCTGTTTGCCCTGCACCCAGCCGACGCCGCCGACTCCGCCGCTGCCGATGGCGATCAGCGACTGAATAATTTGAAATCCCTTGCCCAGCGGATCGCGCCACGGATCGATAAAGGTCTTGATGCGATCGAACCGGTACGGCACGCGCATGACCGCGAAATAAAAGGCCGGGGGCGCGAGAGTCAGCGCCGGCAGCGACCATTTCCAATCCAGCCCCGCGACGAACAACATGGCGGCGCAGATGAGCGCCACCGCAATGGCCGTTCCAAAATCCGGCTCGCGATAAATCAAGAGGACCGTCATGGCCAGCACAAACAAGGCCGGCGCCAAAGTCCGCCGCACATCGTTGATGTGATGCAGACGATCTTCCAAGAAATACGCAAAGAAGAAAACCAATCCCAGCTTGGCGATCTCCGAAGGCTGAAAGGAGAAGAGACCCAGCCGCACCCAGCGGTGCGTGTTGTGGGCGCGATCGACGAAAAAGACGGCCACCAGCAGGACGATGCAAACGAAAAGGAACGAGAACACGAAAGTCGGATTGCGATACTTGCGGTAATCGAAGTTCATGGCGCCGATCATGAACACCAAGCCGATGAGCAGCCCCACCACTTGCTTCGCCAGAAAAGTATAAGAGTTGCCGTAGAGATCGGTGGAGATGGCGGCCGAGGCGCTGTACACCATCAGCAGGCCGAAGAAGATCAGCGCGACGGTGGCGATCAGCAAATAACGATCAAAGGTCAGTTTCCGTGCCATCAAGTTTTCTTTCCGGCATCCGTTCGCCGGCGCGTTCTAGGCCGTCTTCAAGCCGCGCACCAATGCTTTGAACACGCGGCCGCGATGCTCGTAGTTTTTAAACTGGTCGAAGCTGGCGCAGGCCGGCGCCAACAAAACCACGTCGCCGGGCGCGGTAATTTCGGGAGCGCGCCGGATGGCGCCATCCAAATCGCCGCACCGCTCCAGCGGCACCACCCCGGTGAGTTGTCGTTCGATCTTTTCGGCGGCCGCGCCGATCACCAACACCTGTTTGACGCGCTCGCGCAGCAACGGTGAAAGCGTCGTGTAGTCGCTTCCTTTGTCTTTGCCGCCCAAAATGAGCACCACGTTTCCGGGGAAAGATTCCAGCGCTTTGATGGTGGCGTCCACGTTGGTGGCTTTGGAATCGTTGAAATACTTCACGCCGTGGTGTTCGGACACAAATTCCAGCCGATGCTCGACGCCGCGAAATTCGGCGATGGCGCGCGCCACGGTTTGAAAATCGACGCCGAAAATCGCCGCCGCGGAGATGACCGCCAGGCAATTCTCCACGTTGTGATCGCCCAGAAGCGGAATTCGCTCGCGCGACATCACCGGTGTCCGCACGCCCCCGTGCGCCACAAACACCTGCCGCTCCCAAAAGAAACATCCTTCTTCCAACGGATGGCGGCGAGAAAACCACCACACGCGACCGCGCGCCTCCTTGGCGAATTGCGCCGTCACCGCGTCATCGGCGTTCAAGACCGCCCAATCTTGCGCCGTCTGATTCCGAAACAGGGCGCCCTTGAACTGCGCGTATTCGTTGAAGGAACGATATCGATCCAGGTGATCGGGGGTGACGTTGAGCACCACGCCCACGAGCGGACGAAACGTGGGAATCGCTTCCAACTGAAAGCTGCTGACTTCGACGACGTTCACCGTTTCATCCGTGGAAGTTTCTACAAGCGCGGTCAAAGGAGTTCCGATATTTCCGCCCACCTGTGTGTGAAGCCCGGCGGCGCGAAAGACCTCGCCGGCCAAGGTGGTGGAAGTCGTCTTGCCGTTGGAGCCGGTAATCGCGACGATTCGTCCTTTCAAAAATCGCGCGCCCAACTCCAACTCGCTGATCACTTCGATGCCTTGCTTCAGGGCCGCTTGAATCGGCGGAATGGCCAGCGGAACGCCCGGACTGACGACGATCAATTCGGCGTCGAGAAAAGTCTGCTCTTGATGGCCGCCGAGCTCGTACACCATTTCAAAATCGCGAAGCGACTGCAATTCTTCTTTGAGGCGATCGGGAGGGGCCGAGTCGGTCACCGTGAGTCGCGCCCCGTGCGCGGCGCATAACCGCGCCGCCGCAACTCCGCTGCGCTTCAAGCCGACGACGAGGACACGTTTCCCCCGAAGCTCGGTCTTGCGATTTTCCTCATGCGCCAAACGCGTCACCGATTTCTCCTAAACGCTCTTCGCATCAAAACGGCTCGTCCCCCTTGCTCACCGCAGCTTCAACGTGGTCAAGCTGAAAAGCGCGAAGATCAAGGCGGCAATCCAAAATCGAATGATGACCTGCGGCTCTTTCCAACCGATCAGCTCGAAGTGATGATGAATCGGCGCCATCCGAAAAATGCGTTTGCCCGTCAACTTGAACGACAGCACTTGCAGCATCACCGAAAGCGCTTCAATCACAAAAATGCCGCCGATGGAGAGCAGCAAAATTTCTTGCTTGATGATGACGCCGACCGTGCCGATGGCCCCGCCCAACGCCAGCGATCCCACGTCGCCCATGAACACGGAGGCCGGAAAACAGTTGTACCAAAGGAATCCCAGCGACGCGCCGACCATGGCGCCGCAAAAGACGGTGATCTCGCCGACCCGAGGCAGATGCGGAATGTCGAGATACTCGGCAAACTTGGCGTGTCCGGAAAGATAGGTCAACACCGTCAACGCGGAGGCCGCGATCAACACCGAGCCAATGGCCAAGCCGTCCAAGCCGTCGGTGAGATTGACGGCATTCGAAGAGCCGACCACCACCACCACGACAAAGAGAATGAACGGGACATAGGCCATCGGATGCATCCACCACACCGCCAGCCAGCGATGGATGATCAGATCCGGATTGAGCTGTTTGAAGAACGGCACAATCAAATTCGTGGAGTATTGCTTCTCGCCGCTGAAATAAAGCAACGCGATGGCGAGCGCCGCCGCCACCAAGGTCTGAAAGATCAACTTCTGTCGCCCCGTCAATCCCAGCGATTTCTTGCGCGACACTTTGGCGAGATCGTCGAAGAAACCGATCAACGCGAACGCCAGCGTCGCCAACACCGCCAGCCAGACAAATCGATTTCGAAGATCGGCCCACAAGAGGGTCGGCAGAATGATGGAGATCACCAACAGAATGCCGCCCATGGTCGGCGTTCCGGCTTTGACCTGATGCGACCGCGGACCGTCGTCGCGAATCTGTTGCCCGATTTGAAATTCACGCAAGCGGCGAATCAACCACGGCCCCAACAGCAGACTCAGCGCCAAGGCCGTCAGCGAGGCGTAGGCGGTTCGAAACGTGATGTATCGAAAGACGCGGAACGGCGAAAAATCGTGTTGCAGCGTGGTGAAGAGCCAGAAGAGCATCAGGTTTCTTCCATGGTGAATTTTTGGCGCAAACTTTCGAGCGCCACTTCCATTTTAACGCCTCGCGAACCTTTCAATAAGATCAGATCTCCGGGCGCCGCCATTTGCTTCAACGACTCTCCGGCCTCCGCGGAATTCGGAAAGAAAAAAACCCGGTCGGGCTTCATTCCCGCCGAACGCGCGCCCTCCGCCATCGCCTGCGCGTCGCCCTGCACCGCCATCAACAGGTCGATGCCGGCGCCGGCCACGATCTTTCCACAGTCGGCGTGCAGGCGGCGCGATTCCGGACCCAGCTCCAACATTTCTCCGGCCACTACAATCTTCCGCTTGAAGCCGTTCATGCCGGCCATGGCGGAGACCACTTCCTCGAAAGCCCGGGGATTGGAGTTGTAAGTGTCGTTGATCACGGTAAAGCCGGGCGCGAATCGCAAAACTTCGCCGCGCATTCGAGTCGGATGGATCGATTCCAACCGCGGGGCCAGCTCCCCCAAACTCATCCCCAACTGCAGCGCCGCCGCCGTCGCCGCGGCGGCGTTCCAAACGTTGTGCTTTCCCAAAAGCCGCAACCGGCAGCGGGCGGAAGCGCCGGTCTTGGTTGTCAGCTCAAATTCGGAGCCGGTCAGGCCGGAGAAACGAATATTCTTGATTTGAAGATCTGCCGCGGCGGATTCGCCATAAGTGAAGACGGGCGCGCGAGAATGTCCGGCAAATTTTGAAACGCGCGGATCATCGGCGTTCAGG
>CAZIDA010000262.1:0-5374 GCA_964537865.1 uncultured Acidobacteriota bacterium | reverse complement strand
CCTCCGATACCGCCACCGCCCCCACCGACGCCTCCTCCTCCAGGTCTGCCTCCACCACCAATTCCACCACCGCCCGGAGGCCCTCCGCCGGGCCTAACGCCACCACCTCCACCCCCAGGGGGGCCTTGAAAAGAATTCACAAACATGCCAAACGATGAGGATGGGAGAAAACTCATGGGAGGGTAGCCCAATCGGCCCGGCCTACGCATGCCCGGAGTCATCATGTTGGGTTGAGCGCTCAGGCCTCTGGAATCGATGGTGTAGACCGTCACATTGGCTTTGTTCGCGGCATCGATGGCCGCCACCAAATCCGCTCCGTTCTCGGAGGAGAGTGTTAACCCACCGGAAAAGACGACCATCGATTTTCTTCCCTTGATGCTGCGAAGGGATTTGAAGATTCCGCGCATGGCGTACATCAAATTCCGGGCATCGAAATTTCCCATCGCCGCGATGCTTCTCGCGCCGGGGCTCATCGGACTCATTCTTGCCTCCAAAGCTTGAGCTCCTTCGGCGCCGACAATCATTCCCAAAGCCTGCTGCAAACGCGCCTTGTTCGCCGTGAAGTTCTGAATGACCTGCATCGAGGTCCGATAGTTGGCGACGGCCACGTAATCCCCGGTCTTCATGTTCTCGTCGATGAACTTGGCCGCGGCTTGACGGGCGCGTTCCTGGCTGGGCACATCCATCGAGGTGTTGTCAAAAAGAAAGATGACATAGTTGAGCCGTTCTGAACCCAAAGGACGATCGCTGGTGATGGAGGCGAGCTGGTTATTGGCTTCGTTCTCGGAGTAATACTCGAAGTTCGTAATCTCTTGCAGCTTTCCCTCTTCATACACCTTGAAATCCGCCTTGGTCAAGCCCGTCACCGGAACGCCTTTCTTATTGGTGGCCACGACATCAATCGTCACGATGGGGACTTCCACGCGGATAATGTTCTCATTGGGAAGAGGCGCAGTCTCAGATTGGGAGGTCTTCGCCGATTGTGGTTCGGAGGCTTGTGTCAGCATCCCAATGAGAAGCAGGCCGGCCGCCAACAAGATCCCCGCAAATGCACCGAGAGGCCCTTTGAGGTTCTTCATAGCATTCTCCCTTTTTCCAGAAAAGCGGGCGCCTGTCCCCGCCGTGAAATGTTCAATTGCGAAGATCGATTGTCTTGGTGGCTGTTCCCATCTTGGTTTCCGCGGCGTCGCGAACCACCGTTCGCACGCGGTAATCGCCGGGCGGCAGATTGAACTTGGCGAGCGACAGCAGTCCCTCCTTCATCACGTTCTTGTAATTCGGATCGGTCAGATTAAAGGCGACGTCCGTTTCTTTTCCATCCACAAAACGATTGGCCGAGTCGTAAACGACGGTCACGATGGCAAAGGTGTTGCGATTGCGGTTTTCGCGTTTCTGAAAATGAATCTTGCGAACATCGATGCGGGTTTCCACCGCCACCAACGCCGTGCGCGGATCCTCGTGCGTCACATTGAAGGAGAGCGTCACCGGGATATCGGTCACGTCATCCGCGCTCTCGAGAGCTTCCTTGATGTCTTCGTTCTTTTCGGCGATATAGGCTTCGTCGCCCTTGGGCGCGTAATATCCCTTGCGAGCGCTGACAACCACGCCGGGCCGGTCCACCTTCACCACCAACTTTCGGAATTTCCCGTCGCGCGCATCGTTGGCCGGGTAATAGCCCAGCACGTAAGAAACGTTGGCCCGGTTCACGGCGGATTGCATGAGCCCAAACAAATCGTTGTTGTTGTGAAAATACGTTCCACCGGTGCCGCTGGCGAGCGCGCTCATGGTGTCTTGAAGAGAAAGTTGTTCTTCAGTATTGAGAGCCGCATAAGTCCCAACAAGCGCCGCGCTGCGGGACGTGTGCTGAGACAGGTCGCCCACCGCTGAAGTCGCATCCAACCCCCGAGCATTGATGGTGTCGACGATGGTATCGGCCCGGATCGCGCTATCGATGGCCGATTGAATTTGGTCCTGCAAATCCAAAGCGAGCATTCCGTCGGAAAGAAAGACAACGCGCTTCGGTCCCTCGATCGCGCGCAGGCGGCGAGTCAGGGTTTGAATCGAGTAAAGCGTGCGTCGGGATTCATCTTGAATCTGCGAAGCGCTGCTTCGGGCAAAGCCGAGAACCATGTTTGTCGCCGTTTGCACGGCGTCCGGCATGCCCTGTAGATGCGCGCACCGAATGGTTTCAGTGAGCGCCACATCAAACGCCGGGCCGGCGTGCTCGCGCAACATCGAAATCTGGTACGCCTGATAATCCGACATCGGGGGACAGTTCACCGGATTTTGGTGGTTCGGATAAGGGGTAATGCTCTTCAAGCTTGAGATCACATAGTCGCGATACTTCGTGAACTCGGTGGAGTTTCTCCCGGTGGCCGTAATCAGCGCAATCAAATCGTTTGGGCCTAGGCCGGTGCGAATGAACTTCTCGCCGGCGGCTTTCACGTAAACCAAATCCTCGAACTTCAAGTGATAATCGTCCACGAACAGGATGACCTTGCGCGCTTGAGGGATCACGGAGGTGGCCACCGCGGAACCGCTCGATGACGGCAGGGGAACGGCCACGCCGGGCGCGACTTGAATCTTGAAGACCGAGATCTTCTGCGGGACGCCGTCCTCCAGGACTTGAAAATCCTCGGGCTTCAAATCCTTAATCGGGTTGCCGTGTTTGTCAGTCACCGTGGCGTTGACGGACACCAGGGTCACCGTGACTCGAAAGGTCTGCCCGGATTTCTTCTTCTCCTGAGGCTTCTCTTTCTTTGCGAAATTGATGCTTGGAGCGAGCGCGAGAAAGAGCGCGATCACGAAGAGCAGCTTTGCTCCTCGAACGGCGAAAATAGGTCGGATTTGGTTCATGGGAGTCGGCTTTGCTTCCAAACCCCGGTCTGATTCGGAATTGTAGGCGATGAGGGGACCGAATGCAACCAACAACCGAATTACTCGATTTCTCTGATGGTCAAGCGTTTCACGAAGTTGTCCGGCCAGGGACTCTTCTCAGGAAATGCGACGCCTTGAATCCAGGGTGGACCTGACCAAACAAAAAAGCAGGGAGAGAAAAATCATCTCTCCCTGCCCAAGAATCAAGTCGCGCAGATTCTTACCAGATGAACTTCAGGCCGAGCTGGAACTCGCGCGGACCGATGAAGAAGCTGCTGTCGCCATACGGCGTCAGGAAGCTCGTCGACTGCGACAACTTGACGAGCCCGTTGGCGCCTGAGAGCGACGAGCCCGACACGTAATACTGGCTGGTGTTGAAACCGGTGTAGTTGACGCGGTTGAAAATGTTGAAGCCCTCCCAGAGCACTTGAAGCTGCGACTTCTCGGTGACCTTGAAGTTGCGTTGGAACCGAATGTCCACCGTAGCCTGACCGGTGGAAGTGTATGAACCCGGCGCCACGAACGGCACGCGTTGGCTTTGGCCGCTGCCATTGGTCGTGCCGGTGCTCGTGACCACTGGGCCAAATGGACTGTACGGCAGACTGCTGCTGATGCGCGGCGTCAAGGGATGTCCGTCCTGGAAAGTCAAGATGCCGCTGAATTGCCAGTTGTTGAAGATGCCACGCGCGGCGGAATTGTCGGTAAATCGATTTACGGACGGCGCCATGAGGAAGCTCGTCACCCAACGCTTTCTTACGTCGAAGGATGACAAGCCTTTCTCCAAATGGTAGTTGTTCGGATCGTAGGCGGAACCGTAAAACGGAAAGAAGGTCGTCGAGCCTTGGCCGTCGTCAATCGCCTTCGCCAAAGTGAAACTGGACTGGAACTGAACGCCGTGACTGAAGTTCTTGTTCACCTGGAGAACAAAGGCGTTGTACAGGGAATTGACCACGCTGGCCTCTTCGAACATGGCGCCGTAGCTCGGATTCGGCCGTTTCCCCAGATAAAGCGGGAAAGGACCCTCGAGCGTTCCATTCGGCAATTGATAAGTCATCGTGCCGGTGGGCTGAGGCAGGTTCACGTCGATGAAGGTCGGCAAATGCAGGCCGCGGCTGAAGAGATAGGATCCCGTGATCGTGAATCCGGGACTGATCTCGTGCTCGATGGCCAGATCCGCCGAATGAATCAACGGTTCCACAAAATCCGGCGTGAAGAAATTGAATGTCAACGAGCCTGCTGTGGTGGGCGCCGCCGACAGCACATTCGGGAAGGTCGGCGCGCCGGGTGTTGACGGCGTGAAATAATAACTCCCCTGAGTGATGCCATTATTGGTCAGGGCGCTGGAAACAGCGCTGTTGGAAGTCAGGCCGTAGTAGATTCCATAACCACCCCGCACCACCGTCTTGTGACTGCCAAAAACATCCCAAGAGAACCCAAAGCGCGGTCCCCAGTTGTTGGTGTCCTGATTGATGTGCTGGGTGAGCGGAACAGCAGGATTCCCTTTAGCCGGCTGGGGCAGATGCTGCAAATCGTAACGCAGGCCGAGATACAGCATGAAGTTGGAACGGACGCGCCAACTGTCCTGGAAGTAGAAACTGTAATCCGGATTGGTGAAAGAGACGCGACCGTTCTGTCCGGTGAAATCGAAGGCCTGCTGGTAATTCGAGTAATGTTTGCCGGTCGAGGCGCCCGTGTTCTGCGGAACACACCCGGTGGCCTGGGCCGGGCAATCCATCGCCAAACTGTTCAAGCCGCCGTAATAACTATAGGACCCACCCCCATTGTAAAGGCTAATCAACAAATCGCGATAATCGATAATATCAAAACCCGTCTTGAAGGAGTGATTTCCGCGGATGAAAGAATAGTTATCCGTAAACTGCAGCTTCTTCTCATCCGGATAGGCGGGTCGGGGGAGATAGGCCGGCATTCCAAAGCTGAGGCCATTCGTGAAGTACACACCCGGGCCCGGAGCGTTGGCCAGTTCGTACTCAAAATCGCGCCCGAACTGGAATCGGAATTCATTCACGGTGTTGGCGCTTAGAACCGATGTCAACCGCATCGTCAAGAGATCGGTTCGCACGTCGTCACTGCCGTTGCCGGATTGCGCGACCGACACCGTCGAGGCCGTCTGAATACCGTTGGGCGAGTGCCATTTGTGGAAGTTGTATTCCGCGGTCAATGTGTTGTTCGGATTGATCAACCAATCCACTTTGCCCAGGAAGATGTAGTTGTTTCCTTGGCGAGGATAGGTGCCGACCAACGTATTGAGAAAGCTAATCGTAGACGCACAACCCGGCGCCGTGCAGGAGACATTGGAGAACGGAACATTGGGAAGAGCCGTGATCGGAAAATTGCGTCGCTGGATATCGACGTTCCCAAAGAAGAAAAGCTTGTCTTTGATAATGGGCCCACCCACCGACCCCCCAAACTGTTGCCGTCGCTCGGGAGGCTTGGGCAATCCCTTGGCCTTGATGAAGGGATCCATGGCCAGGAAGGC
>CAZIDA010000261.1:1219-5396 GCA_964537865.1 uncultured Acidobacteriota bacterium | reverse complement strand
TGGCAGCGCGACCCCAGCCACTGCAACGACCTGCTCCATCACTCTCTGTTTCTTCTCACGAAGCGGCAGTTTGCGCCGTTGGAGAAGCGCGTTCTGGCGATCGTCGAACGGGAAGCAAAAATTCCGGACGCCTTGGCGACGGCCAAACAGAATTTGACGCGCGTTCCCAAGGAGGTGGCGCGGTTGGCGATCAACCAATTTGGCGGCACCTTGCAGTTTCTCAAATCGACGTTGCCGGGCGTGGTCGCCACGGTGAAGAACCCCAAGCTGCGCGGTCGATTTGAGATCGTGAACGCCGGCGCCATCGCCGCTTACACCGACTTCATCGATTATCTGGAAAGAAAAATTCTGCCGCGCGGCGCCGAGAAATTTGGAATCGGCGAGGAACGCTATCGGAAGAAATTGTGGTACGACGAGCGGGTCGACATTCCGTTGGATCAGCTCCTCCGCAAAGCTTACGACGCCTTGGCGGAGCACGAAGAACAATTTTGCCGAACCGCGGCGCAGATCTGCCCGCATCATTCTCCCGATGAAACTTTGGAAGAGATGACGCAGGACCATCCGCGCGGCGATCAGGTCATCGCATCGACCGCCTTGATTCTCGACGACCTGCGGCGGTTCCTCGTCGACCGGGAAATCATTTCCTTGCCGGCCCGCAACAAATCGAAGGACGGCCGACCTCTCTGCACCGTCGATGAAAGTCCGGAGTTTCTGCGCGAGCTGACGTTTGCTTCTTTGGATGTCCCCGGCCCGCTTGAGAAACGCTCCAAAGAGTTTTTCTATCACGTCACGCTACCGGCCCCTCAATGGACCGAGGCGCAGAAGGAAGAACATCTGCGATTTTTCTCGCGGCAGCTCATCTTGACGACGTCGATTCACGAAGCTTACCCCGGACACTTGGTGCATTTCCTGTGGGTGAACCGACATCCGTCGAAGGTGCGGCGCCTGTTCGGATCGACTTCGCACGTCGAGGGCTGGGCGCATTATTGCGAACAGATGATGGTGGAGCAGGGATTCGGCGACGGCGATCCGCGATTGCTGCTGGCTCAACTCCACGAAGCGCAGTTGCGTCTGTGCCGGTTCATCGTGGGCATCGAGATGCACACCCGCGAGATGACCTTTCAGCGCGCCAAGAATTTCTTTATTCGAAACGCCCACATGCAGCCCATCAACGCGGAACGGGAGGCGAAACGCGGCGTCGTCGATCCGACCTACTTGGTGTACACGCTGGGCAGGATGCAGTTCCTGCGCCTGCGCGAGGATCTGAAGGCGAAGCAGGGCGCGAAGTTTTCGCTGAAAGCTTTTCACGATTCCTGCGTGCAGAATGGATTTCCACCCATTCCCCTGCTGCGTGAGCTGCTGCTCGGAGAAAACCGCGCGGTGGTGTGACCCTGCCTCGAAAATAGCCGATGCGCGATGTTTGGGTAGCCGAGGTATCCGCCGTGGCGGATGCACCTCGGATAGTTCGTGGAGGAAGGGATGTCAGGACCGAGGTGGACAGAGACCGTCCACCTCGGCTACCCGTGCGTGTCTTCATTTCAAACAGAAATTCCGGTTTGATGGTTCTCGCCGGCGCCGAAAGCGCGATCAAGATTATAAGCGGCGCTGATCAAGGCGACGTGGGTGAACGCCTGCGGAAAATTTCCCAGCGCCTCGCCTCGCGGCCCGGTCTCTTCGGCGAACAGGCCCAAGTGATTGGCGTAGCCCAACATCTTTTCGAAGATGAGTCGAGCTTCTTCGAGACGCGCGCGATCGAAGCGTCCGGCCCGCGTCAACGCCTCCACCAACCAGAAGGTGCACATATTGAAAGTTCCCTCATCGCCCCGCAGGCCATCCACGCCCTCTTTCGTGTTGTAGCGATAGACCAAGCTGTTGGAAACCAGTCCCCCTTTGTTGGGCGGACGATTGATGGCGTCCAGGGTCGCCAACATTTGAGGATCGGTGGGCGACATGAAGAACACCAGCGGCATGATCAAGGTGGAGGCATCGAGCGCCGTGCTCCCGTAAGATTGGACGAAGGTATGATGTTTCGCGTTCCATCCATGATTTAACACCTCTTCGTAAATGGCGTCGCGATTTTGAAGCCAACGTTCTCGATCGGAAGGAAAGGAGCGCTTTTCAGCCAGCCGCAATCCGCGATCGAGCGCCACCCAACACATGACCTTCGAATAAACGAAATGCCGCGGCTCCCCGCGGGTTTCCCAAATCCCTTGCTCGGGCCGGCGCCAATTGTCGCACACCCAATTCAGGAGCCGTCGCAGCTCCGTCCAAAGTTCATACGAGATGGGACTGCCGTACTTGTTGTAAAGATAGATGGAATCCATCAGCTCGCCGTAAATGTCGAGCTGCAATTGACCGTGCGCCGCATTGCCGACTCGCACCGGATGCGACCCGCGATAACCTTCCAAGTGCGGCAGAACTTCTTCCGTCAACCGGTGACGTCCATCGATGGCGTACATGATTTGCAGCGAGCCGTCCGCCTCGCGCTCATGGCATCGCGCGTCCAGCCATTGCATGAAGTTGGTCGCTTCGTCGATGAAACCGATGCGCATCAAGGCGTACAAGGTGAAAGCCGCGTCGCGGATCCACGTGTACCGATAATCCCAATTGCGCCCGCCACCCACGTGCTCCGGCAGGCTGCACGTCGGCGACGCCACAATGGCCCCGGAGGGTTTGAAGGTGAGCAGTTTCAAAGCCAGCGCCGAGCGACACACCATTTCACGCCATCGGCCCCGGTAAGTACACTTCGCCAACCAGCGTCGCCAGTAGCGTACGGTGTTCTCAAAAATCGTCACCGCCTCCCGTTCCTTCAATGCCCGGCCGCAATCCTTTTCCGGTGAAATGGTCTGCAGTAGAAACGAAGCCGCCTCGCCATCGTGGAGCGTGAACTCGGCATGTACACCACCATCACTCTTCACCAACCGCGTATGCGAGGCCAACGCCAAGGAAAGCGAAGCAGAATGAAAGACCACGCCTTCTTCGAATGTCTTGGTCTCATGAGTATCGCGCGCGTAATTGAAAGCGGGATGGCATTCCAGCCGGAACGACATCGATCCTCGCACCACCGAAACGTGGCGGATCAACTGGTGTTCGCCATGCCACGTTCCCGAATCATCGACCGGCATGAAATCGATGATTTCTCCGACTCCCGCGGCGCTGAGGAACCGCGTGACGAGAACATTTGTTTCGGGCCAGTAGAACTGTTTGTAGGTAACGCCTTCCGTCGCCGGCGCGATTTGGAAGCGCCCGCCTTTCTTGTCGTCCAGGATGGCGGCGAAAACACTGGGCGAATCAAAATTGGGAAGACAGAGCCAGTCGATCGAACCATTCTTCCCGATCAACGCCACGGCATGCACGTCTCCAATCATTCCGTAGTTCTCGATGGGCTGATAGCGCATGGGACCGCCTCTTTTGAAAGTGGGCACTTCTATTTTCGCTTTGGATCGAAGCTAGTATAACATTTCCGCAAATTCCGTCTCCACCCCATGAGGAAGATTTGTTCAGGACGATAGCTCGCCAATTTGTTTGCCCCATCCAGGAAGTTTCAGTAGAATGTCCTTTTTCCTTGGCGCAGACACCCTGTGGCGCAGACACTCTTGTCTGCGCCGTACAAGAGCCTGCGCCGAGATTCGAAGTTAACCAATTCATGCGCGCCGATCTTCACATTCACACCTATCACTCCGACGGTTCCTTTCCGCCGCAGCGATTGATCGATCTCGCGGAAGGAGCGCGTCTCGACTACCTCGCCATCACGGATCACGATTGTTTTGCGGCGTTCGAGGCGGCGTCTCGGGAGATCCAGACTCGCGGCCTTGCGCTCAAATTGATCGCGGCTTCGGAATTCACCGCCATGCTGGACGGCGAAGAGATTCACATCCACGGATATTTCAAAGAGGCGCCGACGCCGCGGCTGCTGCAATACGCCGCCTTGGTGCAAGCGGAACGGCGCAAACGAATCGAGCGGGCGTTGGAGATGCTGTCGACCATCGGCGTCACCGGCTCCATGGAAGAACTCCCGGCGCATCCGGAGTGTGTCAGCTTGACGCAGCTTCATCTGGCCTTTCTGCTGATCGAGAAAAAATATGTGTCCACGATCGGCGAGGCGAGGCGCGTGTACCTGACGGATCGCGTGCTGCCGAAGTTCACCATGCGGGCCGAAGACGTGATTCAAACGATC
>CAZIDA010000261.1:0-1119 GCA_964537865.1 uncultured Acidobacteriota bacterium | reverse complement strand
AACAAGATTCTCGACGCGTTTTTGGAGAAGCTCTTTGGGTAACATGGACAAAGACCTGACACAAATTCAACAAGCCATCGTGGCGACTTATACGCGCGAAGATCTCCGCCTGCATCATTTGAATCCGATCCCGCTTCCTTCCAAGGAAGTTTTGATCGACATGCTGCAGGGATTGTTGGCGCTGCTGTATCCCGGATATTACGGCGAGTACTCCTTGGAGCCGAGCAATCGCGAGAACCGCGTTCAGCTTTTGGTGAAGAGCATTTCTGAAGGATTGGAGCAGCAAATCTATCTGAGCTTCCGGCATTTCTGCAAACTCACCGACGGCGTGTGCCCGCATTGCCGAGAAGCCGCGCGCGCGAACGCGCATCTGCTCTTGGAAAAAATTCCGCGGCTTCGCGAGCGGCTTCACGACGACGTGGAAGCCGCCTACGACGGCGACCCCGCCGCCAAGAGTCTCGACGAGATTATTTTCAGTTATCCCGGTGTCTACGCCATCACGGTTTATCGCGTGGCGCATGAACTCGAATTGCAGGAGGTGCCGCTCATCCCGCGCATCTTGACGGAAGTGGCGCATTCCCGCACCGGCATCGACATTCATCCCGGCGCCAAGCTTGGTCGCAGCTTCTTTATCGATCACGGCACCGGCGTGGTCATTGGTGAGACGACCGAGATCGGCGATCACGTTCGCATTTATCAGGGCGTAACGTTGGGAGAGGTGAATTTTCCGCGCGACGCCGAAGGTCGCTTGATTCGCGGAATGAAGCGACATCCGACCGTGGGGGACGATTGCATCATCTACGCCAATACCACCGTGCTCGGCGGCGAGACTGTCGTCGGACGCGGCTCCATCATCGGATCGAACGTGCGGCTGATGGAAAGCGTGCCGCCGGGATCGAAGGTCATGGCGGAACCCACCAAACACACCATCACGCCTCGAAAAACCACCGAGAAGAAATATCCTTCATCCAAGAAGCGATAAAAAGTGTTTTGCCTTACGAAAGTCCTCCGTGAGGAGGACGTTAGATCTTTAGCCCCACGCGTAAGCGTGGGGATAGGCGATCCAAAAGATCCTGACAAGCCCGCCTTGGCGGGCGACAGAAACCTATTTTCGGGGCA
>CAZIDA010000260.1:0-5407 GCA_964537865.1 uncultured Acidobacteriota bacterium | reverse complement strand
GATGACATTTACGTCTCCCCGTCTCAGATCCGGAAATTCGATCTGCGCACGGGCGACACCATCTCCGGCCAGATTCGTCCGCCCAAAGATGGCGAGCGTTACTTCGCTCTCATCAAGGTGGAGGCGGTGAATTTTGAGCCGCCGGATGAGGCGCGTCAGAAGATTTTCTTCGACAACCTGACGCCGCTCTATCCCAACGAGCGCATCAAGCTGGAGACGGTGTCGGACAACGTCTCTGCCCGCGTCTTGGACCTGCTCACGCCCATCGGCAAAGGACAGCGCGGTTTGATCGTGGCGCCTCCCCGCACCGGCAAGACGATGCTGCTGCAAACCATCGCCAACTCGGTGACCACGAATCATCCGGAGATCACGCTGATCGTTTTGTTGATCGACGAACGGCCGGAAGAAGTCACGGACATGCAGCGCACCGTGCAAGGCGAAGTCGTCAGCTCCACCTTCGACGAACCGGCCACGCGTCACGTCCAGGTGGCGGAGATGGTCATCGAGAAGGCCAAGCGCCTGGTGGAACACAGACGCGACGTCGTCATCTTGCTCGACTCCATCACGCGACTGGCGCGCGCCTACAACACCATCGTGCCTCCTTCCGGCAAGGTGCTCTCCGGCGGCGTGGATTCCAACGCCTTGCAGCGCCCCAAGCGTTTCTTCGGCGCCGCGCGAAACATTGAAGAGGGCGGATCGCTCACCATCATTGCCACCGCGCTGATCGACACCGGTAGCCGTATGGATGACGTGATCTTCGAAGAGTTCAAAGGAACCGGCAACATGGAAATCAACCTCGACCGCAAGCTGGTCGACAAGCGCGTCTTCCCGGCCATCGACATCAACCGCAGCGCCACGCGTAAGGAAGAGTTGCTGATGCCGAAGGAAGAGTTGAATCGCATCTGGGTGCTGCGCAAGGTGCTCAGTCCCCTGTCGGTCACGGAGTCGATGGAGCTGTTGATTGAACGGCTCTCCAAGAAGAAATCGAACGGTGAGTTTCTTGCCTCGATGAGCCAGGGATAATTGATTGCATCGAATAGACTGCAAGCCGACCTTCCCTGGCCGGACTCTTCAAATCCCATCGCGAATTGTGGCACTTTTCCGGACGAACCGGCGTCTATGAAGTTATGCCGTGCTTCGCCTGGTCGCCATTTCACCGGGGAAATCTCGGATGAGATTGTCCCGGCGTGCGCCATTCTTCCATTTGACTGAGGCGGGCGGAGCAAGTGGAATGTCTCATGTAAGCTTTGTCTGGCCTTTCGGCGTATGATGAGAGCATTGCCGGTCGCTCCAGGTGGAGCGCTTTGCAGGTGAAGAAACACGACGCGCAGTGAAAATCCGTCACGCGGATGAATCCGATGGGACAAGGGATTCAGACGAAAAAGAGAGTTGATCTCGGTCCGGCCGCCCCGAAGGCGGTCATCGCCCCGATGGCGGTCACCGCCCCGATGGCGATCATTGCCATGATGGCGATCATCGCCCTGATGGGGGTCACCGCCTTGATGGCGGTCACCGCCATGATGGGGGTCACGTTCGCCTTGCCGGGGAGAAGCGCGTCCGGAGAAGAGGCGGCGCCAATCGACGGCAAGGTAATCCTCAAGCAACTCGCCAACGTCTCGCTCGACCCGCAAAATACTTTCAAAGTGAAAGAGGTCAACATCGATCGCGATGCGCTGCACATCACGCTTCATCGCGGAACGCTGGCCTTCTTCACTCCGGTGTTGGGACACGTCACCGGCGCCGTCTTTATCGGCAATGGCGAGATTCTGGTCATCCCTCCCGACAAGATCGAACGTTTTCAGCTCAACAAATTTGCCGATTCCCCGGTGCTGACGGAGAGCTTCACTTCCGCGGTGTTTCGCTTCACCGACGGAACTTTTGATCAGATCGTGAAATCGGTAAATCCCGCAAACCGCCCGGAGCCGGAAGGGTTGAGTTTGATGAACGCGTGGGATGAAGCGGTTCGCGCCTTATCTCAGAACCTCAACTACCGCATCCTTCAAGACCTTCTCTCGACGCATCCCCGGCCTTTCTTCCAAGCCTCCATCAACGGAATTGAGCACGGCTGGTATGAAGCCGTGGACGATCATCGCGCGTTTGAGCCCATCCTTTTGGGGCAGGTGAAAAGAGAAGGAGGCGCAAGTTATCCGGATATTTGGTGCTCCTTTCAGCCGAAGACATCCGATTTGACGGACCGCCCTCACGAAGCGGACTCGCCGGAACTTTACGACATCCTCTCGGTGGACATCGACGCGGAGATTGCGCCCGACACCCATCTCAAGGCCACGGCGCGGCTCAATTTGAACCTTCTGATTTCCGGGGAACGATTGATTCCTTTCGAACTGGCTCGCGGTTTGAAGGTCTCCTCGGTGATCGACGGTCAAGGCCGCGCCTTGAGCTTCTTCCAAAACACCCTTTTGGAAGCCGACGAAGTGGCGCGCCGGGGAAACGATCTCGTGTACGTGCTTCTCGATCAGCCCACGCAAAAGGGACAGCCGATGAGCTTGGTCTTCAAGTATTCCGGCGACGTGATTTCCGATCTCGGCGACGGAATCTATTTTGTCGGCGCCAGAGGAACTTGGTATCCCAATCACGGGCTGTCCGACATGGCGGATTACCATCTCACGTTTCACTATCCCGCCAACATGACGCTCGTCGCCACCGGAAGTTTACTTCGGGAAACGACGGCGGGCGTGGTCAAGGTTTCAGAATGGGAATCCGGCGGACCCATCGGCGTGGCCGGCTTCAACTACGGCGACTACCTGACCAAAAGCCAAGTGCTGAATCACGTCGATGTGGAAGTGTTTGCCAACCGAGGACTCGAAACGATCGTCAATCGCTTGCAGATGCGGCTCGATCAACTGCAAGCGGCGCGTCTTGCGGCCATGCAGCAAGCGCAGGGACGCGCCCAGCCACAGGTTCCCTCCTTTGATCTCAACACGCTTCCTCCCCTCAACACGCAAACCATGCTGTCGAACGTCATTGACGACACCTCCTCGTCCCTGGACTTTCTGGAATCCTGGTTTGGACCGTACCCCTACAGGAAACTCGCCGTCTCCCAAATCCCCGGATATTCCGGCCAGGGATGGCCATCGCTCTGTTACGTGTCGACGCTGACGTTTCTCAATCCGCAACAGCAACGAGTCTTGGGAGTGAGCGAAGCCAATCAATTCATCTATTCGCGCATCATGCGGGCTCACGAAATTGCGCACCAATGGTGGGGAAACCTCATCACGCCGCTGAGCTATCACGACACGTGGTTGATGGAAGGGATGGCCAACTACGCCGCTTACGTTTATGCCGCGAGCAAGGATCCGCGGGACAAGGATTTTCTCAACGAGATGCGCCTGCTGAAAGAGCAGTTGGAAGAGAAGACGAAGGACGGCGCCACGGTGGAAAGCGCCGGGCCGATCTGGCTGGGATGGAGGCTCTATTCCTCCAAGACCCCCACCGGATATCAGAGGATCGTCTATGATAAGGGCGCGTGGGTGATGCACATGCTGCGGATGATGATGCGCGATCCGCGGCGCGCCGAGCCCGACGAGCGATTCGTCGGCGCCGTCAAATCTTTCTTACTGCGATACAAAGATCAGGCGGTCTCCACCGGCGATTTCAAGCGCGCCCTGGAACAACACATGACGCCGTCGATGGATCTCGATGGGAATCACAACCTGGATTGGTTCTTCGATGAATGGGTGTACGACGTCGGAATTCCCGAATACGCGCTGCATTACACGATCGGCGGCTCCCCCGCCAAAGGATTTCATGTCTCTGGCCGGGTCGAACAAACGGGTGTTCCCAACTTTTTCGAAATGCCGGTTCCCGTGTTCGCGCATTACGGAAACCGCGCCGTTCTCATCGGACACGTCAATACGTCGGGGCATGAGACGAGATTCTTCATTCATCTGCCCGAATCCAGAATCCGGCCCACCCGAATCACGTTGAACGACAACGGCGCGGTGTTGTGCGATCTTAAGTCTAAATGATCGCGGCGCCTCTTCAATGTTCTCTCGCCTTTTTCCTCCGCGCAATCTCTGCGACTTCGGCGTCCGCGGTGAATTGGCGTAACCGCGCGAAACACCTCCGATCCTGTCGAGGCTCTGTCTTTCAGAAATTCCTTTGGTTTAATCCGTCGAAATACAATATTCTGCTCGGGATTGAAAACCACGCTGGGGCGTAGAAATGGATCCACCATCAATCGAAGTCGAAAATCTGACCAAGGTCTTTCTTCCCCGGCGAAGCGATCCCATTCGCGCGTTGGATGGAATTTCATTTCAAGTAAAGCCCGGTGAGGTCTTCGGTCTGCTGGGTCCCAACGGCGCCGGGAAATCGACTCTGGTGCGGATTTTGGCGACCATCACGCGCCCGACTTCCGGCGTCGCTCGAGTGCGCGGCTTCGACGTCGTTCACCGGCCTTTGGAGACGCGGCGGCAGATCGCCGTCGTGTTGCAGGAGACTGCCGTCGAGATGCTGCTCAGCGTGCGAGATAATCTGCTCATCTATGGGCGCCTTCACTTTCAGCCTCCGCGGTTGTTGCGGGAGCGGATGAATTTCGTCCTGGATCGGTTTGAGCTGCGCGAGAAGCAGTTTGAGAGAGTCAACGATCTCAGTGTGGGCATGCGGCGTCGCCTGCAGGTGGCCAAGGTGTTCATGGTGGACTCGCCCATCCTCTTTCTCGATGAAGCCACCACGGGAATGGATCCGCTGATCAAGCGTGAGACGCTGGCCTTCATTCGAGAGCAGGCGCATGCCGGCCGAACGATCTTTCTCAGCACTCAAGCGTTGAATGAAGCGGAGGCCCTTTGCGATCGCATTGCCATCCTGGATCGTGGGCGCATCATTGCCAGCGGCGATCTGGAGACTCTCCGTTCTCTTTCTTCGCGCATGTTTCGAATCTCCTTGACCTTCCCCGAAGTCACGCCCCCGGTGCGGGAGTGCCTGCGCGGCTGGAACCCGCTCTCCATGCAAGTCGACGGGAATCGCGTGGAGTTGGCGTTCCAAGGCGAAGAATCCCAAATCCTATTGCGGCTGGCCGAAGTCTACCAGATCTGTCCCATTCAACGGTTCGAAGTGCACGACGCCGACTTGGAAGATATTTTCGTGGAACTCCTGAAACCTCGAAGCGCGGAAAGGAGTCCCGCATGAAAGGCGTGCTGGCTGTTCTCTATCGCGACTCGCGCATTCGGTTTACAAATCTGGCGTGGCTGTTTTGGGATTTGTTCGTGCCCATCGCCTACCTCTTGATTTTCGGATTGGGATTTCAGCGCGCGCTGGGAACGGAATTTCATCCCGGTGGAACCGTCACGGACTACGCCTCGTTTTTTCTGGCAGGCGTTCTCGCCATGACGACGTTCGGCATCGCGATGAACACTTCGTACAGTTTTTTTCTGGAACGGGACTCTGGAAT
>CAZIDA010000259.1:0-5411 GCA_964537865.1 uncultured Acidobacteriota bacterium | reverse complement strand
CTGACTGAATACACTTCCAGCGATGAAGATGCAGAGAAAGACAAAAACCGCTCCTGAGACCAGAGAACACCGCTTCGTCTGGCAGTGCATAAAGACACCAAACCCTTCTACGGATTAGACGGAGAAAAAGCCCGATTCCAGCGATTTATTTCATGCCAACTCATTGGATTCATTGGCGACTATCCGTTGATTAAGATTGGGATGAAGAAGCGGCGGCAAGGATCTCAACACGTCGTCCGTCAACACGCAGACGTCCCTCCGCCCAAAGCCGGATGGCTTCAGAATACAGGAGATGCTCCTGCTCCAAAATGCGTTGGGACAACTCCTCCACCGTATCACCCTCTTCCACTGCGACCGCCTTCTGCAAAATCACCGGCCCGGTGTCCGTTCCTTCATCGACGAAGTGGACGCTGCATCCGGTGATTTTGACGCCGTACTCCAAAGCTTGTTTTTGAGCGTCGAGTCCTTTGAATGCCGGCAACAGAGCGGGATGAATGTTCATGATGCGACGGGGAAATTGTTGAACAAAGAACGGGCTCAGAATTCGCATGTAACCCGCCAGGCAAACGAGGTCGACGTTGTTCTTCAGCAGGAGGGCAATGACTTCGCGGTCAAAGGTCTCCCGTGACTTTCCACGGGGATCCAAAAAACAGGCATTCAGATTTCTCCGTCGCGCGCTTTCCAAACCCTTCGCGTCGGCGACGTTCGAAATGACGACAGCGATTTCGACGTCGAGCACCCCCTTTCGAACGTTCTCCGCGATCGCTTCAAAATTCGATCCCCGCCCCGACAAAAGTATTCCCAGCTTCTTCTTTGGCATTGCATTGGACCCGCCCGGCCCGCCAACGCCGGGCCTTGAAACTCACCGCCATCCCTCAGCCTTGAAGGGGGTTCGCATGGGGATGGAACGGCTCACACATAAACCACTTTCTTGTCGCCTCGCACGATCTTCCCGATCACATAAAACTTTTCTTTCATCTTCTTGAAATGCGAGACGGCCGTCGAAACTCGAGCCTCCTCCACGGCCACGACCATTCCGATTCCCATGTTGAAGGTTCGGTACATCTCGCTGAATTCCAAATTCCCAAATCGCTTCAACACGTCGAAGATCGGAGGCACCGGCCAGGAGCCGACGTTGATTTGCGCCTGGCAATTTCGCGGCAAGATCCGGGGAATATTCTCGGTGAATCCTCCCCCGGTGATGTGCGCCAATCCTTGGACCACGCCGCGATCGATCAGCCCGCGCAGCACTTTCAAATAGCTTTGATGCGGTTCGAGCAAGGTCTTGCCGACCGTGTCGTCCAACTCCCGCACCGAGGAATTCGCTTTCAATTTGGCTTGATCAAATAGGACACGCCGCGCGAGAGAATATCCGTTGGTGTGGAGTCCGGTCGAAGGCAGGCCCAACAGAACGTCGCCGTTGCGAATGGCGCTGCCATCGATCAATTTCTTCCGGCCGACGATGCCGACGATGAATCCCGCGATGTCGTATTCCTCGGGCGGATAGGAGTCCGGCATTTCCGCGGTCTCGCCACCGATCAAGGCGCAACTGTTGGCTTTGCAGGCCACCGCCATGCCTTCCACCAATTGAGCCACCACGGTCGGCTTCAAACGCCCGGAGGCGATGTAATCCAAAAAGAAAAGCGGCTGCGCTCCATGCACCAGAATATCGTTCACGCAGTGATTCACCAAATCCTGACCGACGGTGTTGTGAATCCCCATGGCAAAAGCGATCTTCAATTTCGTGCCGACGCCGTCGGTCGACGAAACCAGCACCGGATCTTCCATCCGCCGGAGTTCACCGGACAAATTGAACAGCCCGCCGAAACTTCCAATTTCGCCGATGACGCCCCGGGTAAACGTTTTCTGCGCCAAGCGCTTGATGTGATTCTTGGCCTCCCGCGCAGCCTCCAAGTCCACTCCGCTCGATTTATATGTAAGTACGGTCTCCACGATATTTTCCCGTCGCTGCGAATTAATAAAGGGATTGTGTGAACGACACCATCCACACGGTAGGACAGTCCGTTCGTTTCCCGGACAAACAGACTTAATGGCTTGCGCTTGGGCGGAACTGCGGCGGCGGCGGCTTTTTCCTTTTCAAATCACCGCGTTCCAGTCCCGGTGTCGAACGGCTCCCGGCCGCTCTTTTAACTTGATTGCAGACCCGACCAAATTATACTATAAAAAGCTCTTGAGCGGAAATTGTCCTCGCGCCGCCCGCAAACCACAGTCATTCGCGCCTTCGGGCAATCTCCCGTCTGAAAACGGCCGGACCGCCGGCCATCCAAACCTGACTTCGAGGAGTCGCTTCCATGTCACGAAATGTTCGATGCGGATTGATTCAAGCTTCCAATGTGGTGTCGCCCGACCACAGCATTCAGCAAATCAAAGACGGCATGATCGCCAAACATCTTAAGATGATCGAGGAGGCCGGCAAAAAGAATGTTCAAGTGCTCTGCCTTCAGGAAATTTTCTCGGGGCCATACTTCTGCGCCGAACAGAAGGAACATTGGTACCAATCGGCGGAACGAATTCCCGACGGGCCGACCATCCATCTGATGCAGGAGCAAGCGCGAAAGTACGGCATGGCGCTGGTCGTGCCCATCTATGAAGTGGAGATGGATGGGATTTTTTACAACACCGCCGCCGTCATCGACGGCTCTGGAAAATTCGTCGGCAAGTATCGCAAGACGCACATCCCTCACGTGGCGCCCGGCTTTTGGGAAAAATTTTATTTTCGGCCGGGGAATCTCGGTTATCCGGTGTTTGATTTGGGATTTGCGAAAATCGGAGTCTACATCTGTTATGACCGGCATTTCCCGGAAGGCGCGCGGGCGCTCGGACTGAACGGCGCGGAAATCGTCTTCAACCCGTCCGCCACGGTCGCGGGATTGAGCGAATACTTGTGGAAGCTGGAACAGCCGGCGCATGCGGTCGCCAACGGATATTTTGTCGGCGCCATCAACCGCGTGGGGTTCGAAGATCCTTGGCGCATCGGCGAATTTTACGGCACCAGCTATTTTTGCGACCCGCGTGGCCAGATCATCGCCGAAGCTTCACGCGACAAAGATGAACTCCTCGTCGCCGATTTGAATCTCGACAAGATTCAAGAAGTACGCGCGACGTGGCAATTCTTCCGGGATCGGCGACCGGAACTGTACAAGGATTTGGTTAATTTGTAATCGATGTGGGGCAGACACTCTTGTCTGCCCCATTTCTATTTATCGAGATAGCAATCAGGGAGTGAAGTCGATGACCGCGCCTCAAGCTCACCCCCGAGGCGCCGAGGTTGCGCGGAGAGAACCTGAAGCGCCGCCGGTTCCGCTACTTCGCCTCCATCCAATTCTTTCCCACTGAAATATCCACGATCAACGGCACGCGCAGGGAATGAACGTGTTCCATCTCCTGCTTCACCATCTTTCGAAGCTCCGCCAACTCCCCCTCCGGAACTTCAAACACGAGTTCATCGTGGACTTGCAGAATCATTTTCGTCAGCAGCTTCCGCGATCGCAGCGCCTCGTCGATGCGAATCATCGCCAGCTTGATCAGGTCGGCGGCGGTACCCTGCAGCGGCGTGTTCACCGCCGTGCGTTCCGCAAAATTTCTCATCGCCGGATTCTTCGATTGGATATCCGGGATCCGTCGCAATCGGCCAAATAGCGTTCGAACCTCCCCGGACTTGCGGGTTTCCGCGATGGTGCGGTCGATGAACTGCCGCACTCCGGGATAGCGCGCAAAATAGGCGGTAATGTAATTCTTCGCTTCGCTCTGCGGGATGCCCAACTGCTGCGCCAGCCCAAACGGACTGAGCCCATAAACAATTCCGAAGTTGATGGCCTTGGCTTGGCGCCGATGATCCGGAGTTTGCATGAGCCGCGGCACGCCGAAGATTTCCTGCGCCGTGCGGGCATGAATGTCCTCGCCGCGCTGAAACGCGTCGATGAGCACGGCGTCTTCGCTGAAATGCGCCAACAGGCGCAACTCGATTTGCGAGTAATCCGCCGACAACAACACGCAACCTGCCGCCGGAACAAACGCCGAGCGAATCTTGCGCCCTTCCTCGGAACGGATGGGAATGTTTTGCAGATTGGGTTCCGTCGACGACAAGCGACCGGTCGCCGCCACCGTTTGATTGAAGGAAGTGTGAATGCGTCCGTCGCGCGCGTCAATCAACTTCGGCAGCGCGTCCACGTAAGTCGATTTCAGTTTTGAAATCTGCCGATAATCCAAGATCAAGCGCGGCAATTCGTAACTCACCGCCAACTCCTCCAGCGCCTCCAGGGCCGTGGAATACTGGCCGGATTTTTTCGACTTCTTTCCTGAAGGCAGATTCAGCTTCTCGAAAAGCACCTCGCCCAGTTGCTTCGGTGAATTGATGTTGAACTCCGTGCCGGCCAGACGATAAATGTTTCCGGTCAACTCGATCAGTTTCGATTCGAAATCCGCGGACAACCCGCTCAGAATGGTCTGGTCCACTCCGACGCCCACCTGCTCCATTCGCGCCAGCACGCCCGCCAACGGCAATTCGATCGTCTCGTACACCGACTTCAAGTTGAGCGCTTCGATCTCTCCTCGAAGCAACGGGGTCAGGCGCGCCGTGAGCGCGGCCGCCGCGGTCGGTCCCGGCGGCAATGCTTCATCGAGCCGCCGGCGAACCACACGCTCCAACGTGTGATTGCTTTCGTTGGCGTCCTGCAGATACGACATCAACATCGTGTCGTCGGAAACGCCATCGAAACCAATTCCGCAATCCCGCGCGAGGGTCAGAGCAACGGCCTTACAGTCGTGCGTTTGCTTGGCCACCTCTTTGTCTTCGAGGACATCCTGAAGGCCGCTCTCTTTCCAGAAATTCTTCTCGCGGACTTCCACGAGAAAAGACTCGCCTTCACCCAACGCGATGCCGACCTCCAATCCTCCAGCGACAAGTTGATTGCTCACTGCCGCCGAAACGGCCAAGGCCATCGCCTTCTCACGACGGATGCGGCCCACCAATGCCTTCATCGCGGAAACGTCTTTCACGGTTTGAACCTGGAGCGCTCCGCCGACGGCGGCGTTTGTCTTAACACCCGCCGGTGGTTCTTCCGGCGATTCGAACTCTTTGAGCAGCGTGTTGAATTCCAACTCCTTGAAAAGCTCGACGACCGCCGTCCGGTCGGGCGATTCCATCTGCAATTCCGTCAAATTCAAATCCACGGGAACGTCCGTGCGAATCGAAGCCAAATCCTTGGATTTCAAAATCAGCTCCCGATTGTCCCGCAGCGACTCGCTGTATCGTTTGTTGGAAACTTTCTCCCACTGTTCCAGCAACGCGTCGATGGAGCCGAACTCCTGCAACAACTTCTTCGCGCCTTTTTCGCCGATGCCGGGGGCGCCGGGAATGTTGTCGACCGAGTCGCCGCACAAGCCGAGAT
>CAZIDA010000258.1:4151-5411 GCA_964537865.1 uncultured Acidobacteriota bacterium | reverse complement strand
CTCTGCTACGGCTTGACTGATGCTATGAGACTTAACCCACCTTTGTGCTGTTTCGTGACGAACTTGGGCTAGCCGCGTTGCCGATCGATCGCACCCAGCAATTTATTCATGAGAGATTCCAAGGGGGGGTTGTTGCAAGGTCTCTTTTCCAGCAAAATCAGGTGCAGCTTATGCCGGATCAAGGGCGACGTCAAGGTGAGGCGCGGTCTTTGTGGCTACCCGCTGTCGCATCCCTCACTCCAGCATCATCCGAAATGACAGCGGCATCCAGCGTCCGCGACGGATGGTGACGACAATAAGGATGATGGCCGCCGTCAAACAAACCGCCACCGTCACCAGCGACGCCTCCGGGCCGAAGACGCCACCCGTCAGCAGGTCGCGTCCGGAGAGCGGCATGTGGATGAGGCCCTGGCCGAATCCTCCGCCGGACACCGTGGCGCCGAACACGCCGCCTTCGGTGAAGTTCCAGCCGAAATGCAGACCGATCGGCAGCCAGAGATTGCGGCTGACGGCGTAAGCGGCGCCGAGCAACACGCCCGCTTCGAGCGCAATGGCCACGGTGCTGACCGCGGTAGCTCCGCGGTTCGCGGCATGCATCAAGCCGAACAGTCCCGCCGAAAGGAGGAGCGCGACAGCGGTGCCGAAACTATCTTCGAGGATGCGGAACACGCCCCCGCGAAAGGCAAGCTCTTCGCCGACCCCGGAGAGGATGGCCATGCTCAAGGATGGGATGACGGCGCCGGAAAGTGAAACGCCCTCCCAACGCGCGACGCCCATCACCCAGAAGATAGCAAAAACGACGCCGAAGAGGGCGAAGCCGAAAACCGCGCCGCCAATCGCCAGCGGAATGGCGCGAGCCGGCGCCAGCTCGCGAGATTTGCGACGCTCCATCCATCGCACGAGCAGCACGTAGACGCCAAGCAGCACGGCGCTCGAGACCAACACGCCGATGAAGGCGACGGCCTCGCCGCTCAGCTTTGGAACTTTCTTCGCGATCTGCATTAACGCGATCTGCGCGCCGGCATAGGCCCCGACCAGCACCATGAAAAACAGAATCAATCGGACCAGCATCACACGCCCGATCCGACGAAATAGACCGGGCTTTTTCGGAATCTCTGCTTCGGCCATCAATGTCCTCCCCACCGGTATTTTGGAAAGATGCTACCACGTCGCGCTTCAAGGGTCTCATCCTGCATACGTTCTTCCCCCGGAATCTGTTCAACTTTTTACAACAATGTAGCGGAATTTTCATGGCGAACG
>CAZIDA010000258.1:0-4051 GCA_964537865.1 uncultured Acidobacteriota bacterium | reverse complement strand
CCCCGGAATCTGTTCAACTTTTTACAACAATGTAGCGGAATTTTCATGGCGAACGTCTTACAATGTATCGTTTTGCGATGGTACAGGTCTCCGGCTGACGCCGGTTATCCCGTCATCCTAAAGGAGTTGGGTTGAATTATGAGCATTCCGGAGTATTACCGGCACCATAAAAAAAGAGTGTATTTGATGGTCGGCGCGATCGTCGTGCTGGCGGCGGTGATGATTGCGATGAAGTCGCGATCGGACGAGGTGAAATATCTGACCGCGAAGGTCGGTCACGGAAACATCACGGCGGCGGTGCAAGTGACGGGAACGATCAATCCGCTGACCACGGTGCCCGTCGGTTCATACGTGTCCGGCACGGTGAAATATATTTTTGCCGATTTCAACAGCCACGTGCACGCCGGGCAGGTGTTGGCGCAACTCGATCCCTCGATTTACGAGGCGCAGGTGATGGAGGCGCGCGGCAATTTGGCGAACGCCCAAGTGAACGTGGCGCGTTTGCGGGCCAACGTGGTGTCGATGGCCGACGCGGTCCAGACCAATTTGGCCAACGTGGCCAAAGCGAAAGCGGCGCTGGTTTACGCGCAGGTGAACGGGCGGCGCACCGAAAATCTTTTCAAAGAAGGAATCATCGCGCAGGACCAGAACGATCTGACGCAATCGAGTTTGGGACAGGCGGAAGCGTCGTTGCAAGCGGCGCAAGCTCAGTACACGCAGTCGCAGGCGCAACTGAGCGAGATGAAGCAGGAGCTGGCGCAGGCCAAGACGCAGGTGGAAGTGCAGCGGGGCGCCCTCAAACAAGCGGAAACCAACTTTCGCTACACCACCATTGTTTCTCCGATTGACGGCACCATCGTGGCGCGGAACGTCACGGTGGGGCAATCGGTGGCGGCGTCGCTGCAAGCGCCGGTGGTCTTCAGCATCGCGCAAGATTTGAAGCGCATGCAGGTGTACGCCAAGACCGACGAGTCCGACACCGGCAGCATCAAAATTGGAACCGAAGTCAGCTTTCAGGTGGACGCCTATCCCAACCAGGTCTTTCACGGCCGCGTCAGCGCCATCCGGCTGAACGCGTACACCGTGCAGAACGTGGTCACTTACGATACGGTCATCGACTTTGAAAACCCGCAGGAGAAACTCCTCCCCGGTGAAACGGCCTACGTCACCATTCCTACCGGACAAGCCACCAACGCCGTGGAGATTCCGAGCGCGGCGTTGCGCTTTACCCCGGAGATGGGGCACGCCGATGTGGAGCGGCTTCTGGCGCAGAACCACATTTCCCGGGCCGCTTCCGAGACCCACATCGGAGGTTGGCAGACCGTTTGGAAATTGGCCGGCGCTAAATCGCTCATACCGGTGGCGGTGAAGGTTGGCGTCACGGATTACAGCAACACGCAAATGGTCGAAGGACCTTTGAAACCGGGCGACGTTTTGGTCACGGACGAAGAATCGTCGGCGCAAAATCAAGGCAGCCGATTCCCCGGTGGTCCGGGAATGCGGAGGAGGTAAGCCGATGACTCAACCGCTGATCGAATCCGCATCGCCCTTGTCCTCTTCGCCGTCTCCGGGGGCGCCCGCCATTCAGGCGGAAAACCTGCATCGCGTTTACGATTTGGGCGAAGTGCAAGTTCACGCGCTGCGGGGCGTGACGTTGACGGTGCGGGCGGGCGAATTCGTCGCCATCATGGGGGCCTCCGGATCGGGAAAATCGACCTTTATGAATTTGGTGGGATGTCTCGATCATCCTTCCAAGGGGCGATATCTTTTGGAGGGCCAGGACGTCTCCACGCTCAGCAAGCACGATCTGGCGCACATTCGAAATCGCAAAATCGGTTTCGTGTTTCAAGGATTCAATCTGTTGTCTCGAACCTCGGCCTTGGAAAACGTGGAACTGCCGATGATTTACTCCGGCATCACGCATGCCGAAAGACTCGCGCGCGCCAAGGACGCTTTGAAGACGTTGGGCCTGGAGGGGCGCGAAGATCATCATCCCGCGCAGCTTTCGGGAGGTCAGCAGCAGCGCGTGGCCATTGCCCGCGCCCTGGTCAACCAACCCACGCTCATTCTGGCGGACGAGCCCACCGGCAATCTCGACAGCCGCACCAGCGTGGAGATCATGGAAGTTTTCCAGCGGCTGAATGGAGAGCGCGACATCACCATTCTGTTGGTGACGCACGAACCGGATATCGCGCGGTTCGCCAAGCGCATCGTCCTGTTCAAGGACGGACGCATCAAGCGCGACATGCCCGTCGACAATCGGTTGGACGCGGCGGAAATGCTGCCGACCTTGCCGACCATCGAGGACGATGAAGAGGAGGATCAAAGCTGATGGATATGACGGCCATCTTTCGCGTCGCCCTGACGGCGCTGTCGCGGAATAAAATGCGGACGATTCTTACCATGCTCGGCATCATCATCGGCGTGGGCGCCGTGATTTGCACGGTGGCCATCGGCGAGGGCGCGTCCAATCAGGTGCAGAATCAGATCCGCAGCCTGGGCGACAACATGGTGTTCATCGCCGCCGGCAGCGTGAATCGCGGCGGCGTTCACATGGGCAGCGGCGCCACCAAAACATTGACGCTTCAAGACGCCGAGGCCATTGGCCAACAATGCCCCTTGATCAAGGAAGTTTCACCGGGCGTGGGCGCGATGGTGCAAGTGGTGTACGGCGGCAACAACTGGAGCACGCACGCCTCCGGAGTGGGCCCGGAGTATTTCAATATTCGACATTGGCCGGTGGTGCAAGGCGTTCCTTTCACGCAGCGGGAAGTCGATACGGCGGCCGACGTTTGCGTCCTGGGTAAGACGGTGGTGGAAAATCTTTTCGGCAGCGCCGATCCGGTGGGACAGACCATCCGCATTCAGAATCTTCCGTTTCGAGTGATGGGCGTGCTGCAGTCGAAGGGGCAGTCGCCTTTCGGACAGGATGAAGACGACGTCATCATCATGCCTTTCACCACGGTGCAGAAAAAAATCGCCGGCGTCAGTTGGCTGAACTACATCATGTGCTCCGCGGTTTCGCAACAGGCCATCAATCCGGCCCAGCGCGAAATCGCGAGTCTGCTGCGGCAGCGGCACAAGCTGCGTCCCGATGAAGACGACGACTTCATCATCCGCAGCCCCAACGATCTGGCGCAAGCGCAAGCGCAGGCCGGGCGCGTCATGACGCTGCTGCTGGCCAGCATCGCGTCGGTTTCGCTCTTGGTCGGCGGCATCGGCATCATGAACATCATGTTGGTGTCGGTCACCGAACGCACTCGCGAGATCGGCGTGCGCATGGCCGTCGGCGCCACGGAAGAAGATGTGCAGAACCAGTTTTTGAGCGAGGCCATGGTGTTGAGCTTGCTGGGAGGCGCGGTCGGCGTCTTGCTCGGGGTGTTCGGATCGATGGCCGTGTCGTCGATGTTGCGCTGGCCGACGAGCGTGCCCCTGCTGGCCATCGTCATTGCGGTGTTCTTCTCGGCGGGCGTGGGAATTTTCTTCGGATACTACCCGGCCCGCAAGGCGGCGCACCTGAATCCAATTGAGGCGTTGAGGTATGAGTAGCCGGCGGCAATTCGCCGCGGCCCTCTTCCTCTCGCGATGAGGAGTGAATGAATCGATGAAGTGGAAGGTTGTTCTCTCTTTTGCAATGTTCGCATTTCTTTTTGGGTCGGCGCAGGCAATCGCGGCCACAAAGACGGCGTCTTCGCCCCCGGCGTCGGATGTGTTCTTTATTGTTTCCTCGGTCAATCTGCCGCAACATCAAATCGTCCTCAAAGAGCCGACCGAGGTGACGGAGTTGGTTCAGTTCGACGAGCATTCCGTCATCCTGGACGAACAAGGAAAACGCATTGAGCCGTCCGCCCT
Organism: uncultured Acidobacteriota bacterium; assembly: GCA_964537865.1. Classification (GTDB taxonomy): domain Bacteria; phylum Acidobacteriota; class Terriglobia; order JAIQFV01; family JAIQFV01; genus CAZIDA01. The sequence continues at coordinate 199 of CAZIDA010000258.1, read as the reverse complement.
TCGCGCCGGAGATACGGTCTTTGTATCGCTCTCCAAGCGCGGCGGTGGAATTCCACTGGTCACGGAGATCCGAAAAGGCGAAATGACCACAAGCGAACTGCACAAACGGTATGTGAGGTTTCAGTAGCGAGGAGCGAGCGGCGCGTCGATGTCTGGGTAGCCGGGCTTTGCTTGGTCTTCGGCGAATCCCGGACTTCGC
>CAZIDA010000257.1:0-5418 GCA_964537865.1 uncultured Acidobacteriota bacterium | reverse complement strand
GAAAGTGGAGAAGGCGGTGATCACCGTGCCCGCCTACTTCAACGATTCGCAGCGGCAGGCCACCAAGGACGCCGGCAAGATCGCCGGCCTGGAAGTGCTTCGCATCGTGAACGAGCCGACCGCCGCCGCGCTGGCGTACGGTCTGGACAAGAAGAAGGACGAAACCATCGCGGTCTATGACTTCGGTGGCGGAACGTTCGACATCTCGATTCTCGAAGTCGGCGAAGGCGTGGTCGAAGTGAAGTCCACGAACGGCGACACGCACTTGGGCGGCGACAACATCGATCAGCGCATCGTCGATTGGTTGATCGATGAGTTCAAGAAAGATGAGGGGCTGGACCTGCGCGCCAAGGGAAACGAAATGGCTCAGCAGCGTATGCGTGACGCCGCCGAGCGGGCCAAGATCGAACTCTCCACCAGCATGGAAAGCGAGATCAATCTTCCCTTCATCACGGCAGATGCCACCGGCCCCAAGCACCTCGTCAAGAAACTCACTCGCGCCAAATTGGAGCAGATGGTGGAAGACATCGTTCAGCGTTCCGTGGCCCCGTGCCGGCGGGCCTTGGCCGACGCCGGCTTGAAGCCGAGCGACATTGACGAAGTGGTGTTGGTCGGCGGGCAGACGCGCATGCCGCGCGTCCAAGCGCTGGTCAAAGAGCTGTTCGGAAAAGAGCCGCACAAGGGCGTCAATCCGGACGAAGTGGTGGCCGTGGGCGCGGCCGTTCAAGCCGGCGTTCTCGGCGGCGAAGTCAAAGATCTGCTGTTGCTCGACGTGACGCCGCTTTCGCTGGGCATCGAGACGTTGGGCGGGGTGATGACCGTGTTGATTACGCGCAACACCACGATCCCGACGAAGAAGAGCGAGGTTTTTTCGACGGCGGCTGACAGTCAAACGTCGGTCGAAGTCCACGTGCTGCAAGGCGAGCGCTCCATGGCCGCCGACAATCGCACCTTAGGAAAGTTCAATCTGGTGGGAATTCCACCGGCCCCACGCGGCGTGCCGCAAATCGAAGTCACATTCGACATCGACGCCAACGGCATCGTCAACGTGCAAGCCAAAGATCTCGGCACCGGCAAGGAACAGAAGATCACCATTACCTCCTCCAGCGGCCTGAACAAGGATGAGATCAATCGGATGCAAAAGGATGCCGATGCCCATTCCGAAGAGGATCGTCGCAAGCGAGATGAGATTGAGGCGAAGAACAAAGCCGATTCGCTGGTCTACAACACCGAGAAGCTCCTCAAGGAGAATCGTGATAAGATCAGCGACGCCGACGCCAAGAACATCGAAGCCGCCATCGCCGACACCAAGAAGGCCATCGAAGAGGGCGGTCTGGAGCGGCTGAATCGATCCATTGAGAGCCTGACCACGGCGACGCACAAGCTGGCCGAGGCGATGTACAAACAAGCCGGCGCCCAGGCCCCTCCGCCGCCGGGACCGGAAGCGCCCCCTCCACCGCCGCCGGGCGGCGCCGCAGCCGGAGACAAGAAGGAAGGCGACGTCATCGACGCGGAATACGTCGACGTGGATGAGAAGAAGTAAGCGCGAAATTTCACCGGGGAAGATGAACGGCTCGAGCCATCATTCAGCATTCGTGAATTTCCGGTCGCCCTCGCATCACGTCACTTCATGGAAGTTCAACTGAATGGAAGGGCCCCTCGATCCCTCGGGGCGCCCGAAAGTTTTCTTATGCCGACACCCAGCGATCTTTTAAAGGACTTGATGCTCATTCAGAAGCGGCTGAACATGTTGTTTGAAGAGCCTCACTCCTCCTTCGGGGGAGCGGTGGCCGGCAACAAAAGCGGGGCGTGGACTCCGGTGGTGGACTGTTACGAAACCGACGATAAATACGCCATCACTGCCGAACTGCCCGGCGTCGCGCGCGATGACATTGATTTGCATGTCCATGGACGCAAGGTGGTGCTGTCCGGTGAGCGAAAACCCGGCAAAGAAATTCCCCGAGACAAGTTTCATCGGGTGGAGTGCCCCGCCGGGAAATTCCATCGCACCTTTGAAGTCTCGCAGGAGATTGATTCCACCCGCATCGAGGCGAAGCTCAGCGACGGAGTGCTCCGGATTTCGCTGCCGAAGAAATCTTCTTCCGTCCGCCGCATTCACGTGGAGAATAAAGATTAGATCATCGCCTTGAAAAAGCCCGTCGACGGCGCGCTTCGTTCCGGGGAGTCGAAGATTCACCATGGCCAATGAGGACTTCTACGAATTGCTGGGGGTGAAGCGCACGGCCTCGCCTGAAGAAATCAAGAAAGCCTACCGCCGTCTGGCCCGCAAATACCATCCCGATGTGAATCCTGGAAACAAAACCGCCGAAGAGAAGTTCAAGAAGATTTCGCGGGCCTACGAAGTTCTGAGCGACGCCGAGAAGCGAAAGACCTACGATCAATTTGGCGCCGCCGATCCGCGCTTTGCGGAAGCGGCCTGGCGGCCATCGCAAACGGGGGCGGGCGGTTTTGATTTCTCCAACTTCAATTTCTCCAACTTCGATTTTCCCGGCGGGCAGACCGCTTCGCGCGGGCCGTTCGGCGGAGGCCCCGGATTTCGCGACGTCTTCTCGCAGATCTTCGGCAGCGGCCACGTGCCGGACGAACCGCGTCGCGCGCCCGAGCGAGGGCGCGACGTCGAACATCCGATCACCTTGGGATTCTGGGAAGCCATCCACGGCGTCGAGGCCAAGATCAACGTTCCGCGCACGCAAATCTGCGCCACGTGCGGAGGCGCCGGCAAGAGCCGGAGCCGTTCCAACATCAAGTGCGATCAATGCGGCGGGAGCGGGGCGCAAACTCGCCTTCAAGGACGGACGCGCGTCTCAATCGCTTGTCCTCGTTGCGGCGGATCGGGCCGCCTCGCATCCGTTTGTCCGGATTGCCAGGGGGCGGGCCGAACTCAGAAGTCGCAAATCCTAACCGTTCGCATTCCGCCTGGCGCGCAATCCGGATCCAAAATCCGCATTCCCGGAAAAGGATTGCCCGGAAGAAACGGCTCGACACCCGGCGATCTCTATCTTTTGATTCAGGTCACGCCGCATCCTTTCTTCGCTCGTGAGGGTCAGAACATTCTTTGCACGGTTCCCCTCACGGTGAGTGAAGCGGCGTTAGGCGCGAAGATTGAGGTGCCCACGCTGGACGGTCGGGCGCTCTTGAAAATTCCTCCCGGAACTGAAAGCGGACAGAAGTTTCGCCTGCGCGGCAAAGGCGCGCCTTCGCCCAAAGGCAGCGCGCGCGGAGACCAAGTGGTGGAGGTGCGGGTTGTGGTTCCGCCCGCGGCCGATGAGAAGACAAAAGAGTTGCTCCGGGAACTCGAACGGCTTCATCCCGAGAATCCGCGGGCAAAACTGCTTGACCAAAAACCGCGCTGATGGCTTTTCACCGGGGAAAGACGGATGGCGGGAGCCACCTCACCCGCGAAAATTGATTTCTCAATTTCTTCTTTCCTGGCCGCTGTTCCTGCATAGCAAGCTCGAAAACTCCTGTTTTCTTAGAAAGAATCTTCCGGTTCGCCCGGCTTGCGTATGAGCCGTATTTGGTTGCGGCCCCAGGCTGCCCTGCATTAAACTTGGCGTTGCAATCGATTCAATTTGACAAATTGTTCCTGGAGGTTCCGTGCAATATTCGATCATCGGCGACGTCATGCAGGCGGTGAAGCTGCATTTTGGGCCGGGCGATGCCGCGCAAGCCGAGCCGGGCGCCATGCTTTACATGAAGGGCGACGTCAACATGGACGTTTCCATGAAGGGCGGCTTGATCTCCGGCTTAGCGCGCAAGTTTCTGATGGGCGAAAAAATGTTCATGGCGGTGTTCACGGCAGGGCGTGGCGGAGAGGCCGGATTTGCCGTTCCCTATCCGGGCAAAGTCCAAGCCGTCACCTTGAACAACAGCGCTCTCATCGCGCAGAAGCGGAGTTTTCTGTGCGCCTACGGCGATGTCAATCTGAGCGTGGCTTTCACAAAAAGGCTGGGCGCCGGATTTTTTGGCGGCGAAGGTTTCATCTTGGAACAAATCGCCGGAAGCGGAGTCGCTTTCATTCATGCGGGCGGAAATTTCGTCGAGTTCGACCTTCAACCCGGCGAACAACTGCGCGTCGACACCGGATGTTTGGTGGCGATGGATCCGACCGTCGATTACGATATCCAGTTCATCGGCGGATTCACGCGCTCGCTGTTCGGCGGCGAAGGCCTCTTCTACGCGTTGCTGACCGGTCCAGGACACGTCATCCTGCAAACGCTTCCCTTCTCGCGGATGGCGGAAGAGGTGTTGAGCGCCGCGCACGGACAAGTGGGCGAGGAGAAAGGAATCGCCGGATTCGGCGGCGGAATCTTGGGGAATATTTTGAGCGGAGATAGTTAGACGACTTTGGATTTTGTGAGGAGTTGCGAACCGCTTTCTCCCACAATTTTCCGACAACAAGGAGGCAGGGATGAATCGACCGGTTGCAGCTCACGCATCATGCCCTGACGTAGTGCGTCAGAAGACGGTGGAGCTCGCGGCGACTCTGCTCAAGGACGAGCCTTTCGTCAGGTTGTTCCTCTTTGGCTCCCATGCGACCGGTCGGGCAACGCCCCGTTCGGACATCGATCTGGGAATTGAACTTGGCCATCCCATTGCCCCGGTGGTTATGGCTGAAATTCGGGATTCTTTCGAAGAGCTTCCGATTTTTCAAAAAGTGGACGTGGTGGATTTCGCGCTGGCGGATCCGGATTTTCGCCGGATCGCCTTGGATCATGTGGAAGTAATTTATGAGCGACCGGCTTCTTCATCTCATTAGATCGTTCGAGTCTGCGTTAGAGCCACACTTACAACGAGGCTATGGCGGAGAGGATTTACACTCACTTGAAGGATTATGTTCGGGTCTTGGAGGAAGCGCTCAAGAAGTTGAAGGCCGAGACCTGAGACGATCCGGGCCCGTAGCCTGATTGAAAATGATCCTCTTTCGAGGGATTGTTGATTATGACAACTGAAACTCAAGTCTGTCCGATCTGCAACGGCACGGGCTGGGCGCCGGTCGTCACCGAGGCGGATGCCCCGGATGGCGCGGCCAATGTTCAAGGCGTCCGTCGTTGCGACTGCAAGCTCGACACGCGCATTCAGCGATTGCTCAAGGAGGCGCGCATTCCCCGGCGCTATGAGCAGTGTTCTTTCGAAAGCTACGTCTTCACTTCCCGGACTTATCCCGGAACCGACTCCCAGCGTCAAGCCAAAGAGTTCGCCAAGAAATTTGCGGAAGAGTTTCCGTTGGTCGACATCGGACTGCTTTTCATCGGGCCGTGCGGCGTTGGAAAAACACATCTGGCGGTCTCCATTCTCCGCTCGCTGATTCTGAACAAAGGCATCGAATGCCGCTTCTACGATTTTCGCGAGCTGCTCAAAGAAATTCAAAACAGCTACAACCCCATCTCTCAAGCC
>CAZIDA010000256.1:0-5456 GCA_964537865.1 uncultured Acidobacteriota bacterium | reverse complement strand
GCTTTGGGTTTCTCGGCCGCGGATCGGAGGAATTGTCGCAAGGGCCGATCCTCTTCATTGACACCCTGGGCGTTCCTGCATACACTGGCGCTGTTTTTTTCCGCGCGGTTTTGATCTTATGAGAAATATGAGAAACAAGACTGAACATCGCAGCGTCATGGCCGCCGATTTCCTCAACGGAATCTCCCGGCAGCCCATCCCTCCGAACCTGCTTCTCTTGGGTGAGGAATATTACTTCCACGACGAAGTTCTTTCCGCCATCCAGCGCGAAGGCTTGGGCGCGGCCGGCGCCGATTTCTCGACTTTCATTTTCGATCTGACGCAGTCGAAGCTGGAAGAAGCCATTGATGCGGCGTCCACCCATTCGCTGCTGGCGCCGAAGAAGCTGGTTTTGGTTCGCGAGCTGGATCATCTTCGAGAAAACCAAATCAAAGAGAAGGACGAAGACCTGCTGGAGCGCTATCTCCAAGATCCCAGCCCTCAAACCATCTTGGTTCTGACAGCCGAGAAACTGGACGGACGCAAACGAATCACGCAACTGATCCAACGAAACTCGTGGACCATCGATTGTTCCAGCCTGCCGACTGAGGAAGTCTATCGCTGGATTCGAGAGCGCTTGCAGCGGGAGGGTGTGGAGATCGAACCGTACGCGGTGCAGGAATTAGTGGCCGCCGTCGGCAATAATTTGATGATGCTCCGCCAAGAGCTCTCCAAGTTGACGAGCTTCATCGGAACTCGACGGCAGATCACGGTCGACGATGTCGAGTTGTTGATGTTTCGCACTCGCGTCAACACGGTGTTTGATTTGGTGGATGCCATTAATCGGAAGGATCGCGGCGCCTCCCTCTCCATTCTCGATAACCTCTTTGAGAACGACGTCGGCGGCCCGCAGATTCTCTTCTGGCTGGCGCGATTGTACCGGCACCTTTTGGTGCTCAAAGATCAGAAACGTCGTCTCGACGCTTGGGGAGCGGCGCGCCTCTTGCATGTGCCCCGCGAATTTGCCGAGCGCCTCGTACGACAAGAAAAGAAATTCAGCCGTCCTGAATTAATCGGCGCCTTCCATCGCTTCGCGCGATTTGACCGGTCTCTAAAAAGCTCGTCCGTGGATTCACGGCTGCAGTGCGAGTTCTTTGTCTTTGAGTTGATGTCCGAGGAAACGTCCGCGGCGACGCATTGAGTCGCATCCGAACTGAAGGAAAAATTCGAAGGAATCAATCAGGCAGGAGAGGCCCAACCCGCGGGTTAGGCCTTCTTATTCAACGACAGGACGTGCTTTGTTAATCGGGATTTGTAACGGTTCGCCGCGTTGCGGTGAAGCACGCCCTTGGTGGCCGAGCCGTCGATCACCGAGATGGTTTCGCGCAGCGCCGCCTGCGCTTCTTCCGGTTTTCCCGCCGCAATCAGTTTGCGGAGACTCTTGATCTGAGTGCGCAGCCGGCTGGCGTTGCGGCGATTTACTTCAGTCCTGCGAACAGTCTGTCGCGCGCGTTTCAGCGCGGATTTGTGTGATGCCATTTCTTGAACGCTTCCTTTCCGTGTCCGGTCTCGTCTAAAGTTCTGCACTCCACTTCAAAGCGAGCTAAGCTACAATAGAACGCAGGCGTTGTCAACGAGCAACGTCGCGAAGAACATTTTCGTTGACACCTCTGGGAGCGTAGTGTAGCCTCGATTTCCGGAGGGGAAACAGCTCCTGAAAATAATTTGCAGTGAAATTTTCCCTGGATTTTGGGCCTGCTTTGAGTCATGAGTGAGGTGCTGCTGACCCGATTCTGATGAAGAAAAGTATTACGATCTCTCAAGGAATCCAATCGCTTTTCGGCACATTTGACCGCAACATCCGCTTCCTCGAAAAATCCTTCAACGTTCAAATCCTGGCGCAGAACGGCAACATCGAAATCATGGGCGACAACGGCGGTGTGGCGGCGGCCGAAGAGATTCTTCGCAACTATTCCGAGTTGGCCGCCGAAGGCGTCCGCTTCGACAACGGCGAAGTGGAGTCGCTCTTCAAAATTGCGGTGGACGATCCCACCCGCTCGCTGCGAGAAATTGCCGGCAGCCTGCGCGCTCGATCCTTCGGCAAGAAGCAGGTGACGCCCAAGAGCTTGAATCAGCGCCTGTACGTCGAAGCCATTGAGACGCACGACATCGTCTTCGGAGTCGGACCGGCCGGCACCGGGAAAACCTATCTGGCGGTGGCGCTGGCTCTCTCGGCATTGCAGAATCGCACGGTCAGTCGCATGGTGTTGGCGCGCCCCGCCGTGGAAGCGGGCGAGCGGCTCGGATTTCTGCCGGGCACGCTGCAAGAGAAGGTGGATCCCTATCTGCAGCCGCTGTATGATGCCTTGTACGATCTCTCCGAGCGCGACCGCATCGATCGCTTCCTTGAGAAGAACGTCATCGAAATCGCTCCCATTGCCTTCATGCGCGGCCGAACCCTGAACGAATCGTTCGTGATTCTCGACGAGGCTCAGAACACCACGCCGGAACAAATGAAGATGTTCCTGACGCGGATTGGGTTCAATTCCAAGGCCGTGATCACCGGCGACATCACGCAAATCGATTTACCCGGTGGGAAACGGTCCGGGTTGGTGGAAGCCTTGGACGTGGTGGCGAACATCTCCGGCATTGCGTTCGTCTGGTTCAACGAAAAAGATGTGGTGCGTCATGCGCTGGTTCAAGAGATAATCAAGGCGTACGAGGCCTATCAAGTCTCCCGGAACAGCCACGGAAACGGCGCCTCATCGCGATCGGCTGGAAGCGCGACCTCCGAAGAAACGGGAGCGATCGAAACCACGACGCCGGCAAAGAACTCCCATGAGTGATCCCGGACCTAAAGCGGCCGCCGATTCCAACCCGCAGACGGGAAAACAACCTCCCCTTCCGACCTCCTACTCCGCCTTGCAGCGGCGCACCCAACCGCGCCGCCCGATCCCCTCTCGGTTTCTAAAAGGCCTTCTCGGTGATATCAACCTGGGACAAATCGGCATTGGATTCGCGCTGGTCGCCATCGTGGCCCTCTTGGTGGCTCGAATTTCGTTCACACGTTTGCCGCCATATCAAGTGGGCGAGATGGCGCATGAGGATTTCGTGACGAGCGCCGACCTGACCATCGCCAATCAAGATCTGACTCGACTGGAACAGGACAAAGCGGCCTCTCAGGTTCCCATCGTTTTCGACTATGACCCCAACGTTCTGAAAAACATCCTGAACCAATTCCACGATTATTGGGAACAATCCCGCGGCATTCTGGCGAGCCCTGCCCCGCCGGCTCAGAAGCGGCCAGCGTTGATGCAGCAGTTTCAGAAAGAATTTGGAGAACCTCCTTCGCCTCAACTCCTGGCGACGCTCAGGGCGCGGCGATTCGACGCCGGCATCGAATTGCAGATGGCCAATATTCTGGGGGCGATTCTTCGCGCCGGAGTCGTGAACCATACCGGCGTGATCAGTCAAGGTCCTCTGACGAACAAGGTCGTCCTGCGCAACATCGACACCAACAGCGAAACGGTTCTCTCGAATTCCACGCCGGTGCGGTCGCTTACGCAGGCGCGGGAGCAATGTCGCGATCAGTTGCTGCAATCGCGGATCCTGCCGCGGAACGCGCTGGAGGATTTCTGCGGCGACATCGAAAATCTGATTACGATCAATGGGCTTTACAACCAGCACGATACGATGGAGCGACGAGCGGCGGCCGTAGAGCGCGTTCGCTCGGTGCTGATCCAAATCCCGGCCCGCACCGCGATCATCCGCGCCGGGGAGCCGGTGACCGCCGAAGCCGTGCAGGCCTTGAATGCCTTGCGCCAGCGGGAATCCCGCAGGCGAAGGCCGGCCTACTTCATGGGCCTTTACTTGGCGGTCCTGCTGTTCTTCTTCTTCATCTGGCGATTCATTCTGCAGCGCTCTCGGAGCGAAATTAGTGTGCGCCGGCAATTTCTGCTCATCAGCATGACGGTTGTCGTCATGCTGATTCTGACGCGGCTGCTGCTGTTCACCGCCGAAATGGTCAGCGAGAATTTCTCTTACGCCCCTTTCAATGATCCTTTCTCTTCCAAGTTTGCCATTCCCTACGCCGCCGGCGCCATGCTGGTGACGCTGTTGCTCGACGCCAACGTGGGCATGATTTTTGCCGTCTTCTTTTCGCTCTTTGTGGGATACGTTGCCCGGACGCCGTTTCTCGCGATCTATTCGCTGGTCTCCAGCATGGCGGCGATCTACGCGGTGCGCCAGTACCAGGATCGCAACGCCATTTTGAAGGCGAGTTTGATTGTCGGCCTGACGAATTTTTTGATTGTTTTAGGACTCGGTCTGCTGGAGGCGCGCCCCGGCGATTGGCGAACTCTGTTTTTTGATTTTGGGAACACTTTGGTGGGCGGCTTTTTTGTGGCCGGCTGCGTGTCGCTGCTCCTGCCGATGTTTGAGTCTTTGTTCGATATTTGCACCGACGTGCGCCTGCTGGAACTGTCGAATCTGAATCTCCCCGTGCTGCGCCGTTTGGCGGCGGAAGCGCCGGGAACTTATCATCACAGCATCTTAGTCGGGATTTTGGCCGAGGCCGCCGCGGAAGCCATCGGCGCCAACTCGCTTCTGGCCCGCGTGGCCTGCCTCTATCATGACATTGGGAAGATGGTGAAGCCTGCTTACTACATCGAGAACTCCCGCGAAGCCACGCAACGACACGAGCAATTGGCGCCCAGCATGTCGAGTCTCGTCATCATCGATCACGTGAAGGAAGGGATGGAGCTGGCCAAGCAGATTCATCTTCCGCGGCGTGTGTTGGATATTATTCCACAGCATCACGGCACCAGCTTGGTCACTTACTTTTATCACAAAGCCATCAAAGAGCCGGAGGCGGATGAAGTCGGAATCACGGAGGAACAGTTCCGATATCCCGGTCCGCGGCCGAAATCGAAAGAGGCCGCTTTGATCATGCTGGCGGATTCGATCGAGGCGGCGTCGCGCACCGTCGACGATCCGAACCCCAAGAAACTCCAAAACGTGGTCGACCGCATCGTGGAGCGATTCATGGGCGATCATCAGTTGGATGATTCCATGTTGACCCTCAGCGAGATTTCGTCGGCCAAGCAGGCTTTTACGAAAGCGCTGGCTGGAATCTACCATCAACGAATTGCCTATCCCGGCTACGATTTCAATGAATCGCATGTGGAGGCATCCGCCGGTTAAGAACGCATTGCTTGTTTGCCACGCCGCCCATTCCACCGTTTCCAAATTCAAGAGTTGAAGTGTGATCGCAGAACCACTCGGCGCATGTCCATGTGTTCGGCGCAGAGTCGTTCGGCGGGGGAATTATGAGATAATGCATCTCCATCTGATGATGCCGGGATGAGCATTCGATCTTGAGCCGGTCCGCCTGGCGCCCAACGGGAACGAAGAAGCCTTTGCCATGAAGATGGGCTTGAGTGATGGAGAGTTTCCGGCAGAAGCAGAAAGTCTATGGG
>CAZIDA010000255.1:0-5471 GCA_964537865.1 uncultured Acidobacteriota bacterium | reverse complement strand
CCTTCAGGGACAAAAACGAATTAGGCTCAACTGCTCATTTTCTCCATCTGACCTTCATGTTCTTTCTGTGGAAGAGATTCGGCGATCAAATTCAGTTTTCTTCTGATGATCCTTTGATTCTTTCCCAAAACTGCCGGGGTGAAACAATCTCCAGGCCCTCGACGGATTGCAAAGCCAGCAACTCCTTATCGCCGGTGACAAAGAGTTCGGCTTGACCGTGAATGGCTGAAGAGAGTATTCGAATGTCGCCCGCATCATGAAGGGGGATTTTGAAGAGTGGCTCGACTGGCGCGCGGATGATGTCTTGTTGGAGAAGCCAGAGGAATTCCTTAATCAGTGGCGCCGGCGCCCGCAACTTCTCCTTGAGAACTCGCGCCACCTCGTCCCAGAGCGGCTCGGAAACCACCAACTCATGGAATTCCAGGACGGATCGGGCCACATCAGCGCATAGACCACGCGTGGCCACGGCGCTGACCAGCACGTTGGTGTCGAGGAAGACTCTCATGAAATTTTGGAGAATACGTCCTCATCCGTAAGGAATCCGCGGGCTTCGGCGAAGGGCATCAGGCGGCGCCGAATCGTCTCAAACTGCATCACCCGAAGCTGTCGACGCAGCGCCTCCCGTGCCACTTCGCTGCGACTCTGCCGAAAGTGCCGGCTGGCCTTGGCGAGCAACTGTTCCAAATCGCCATCCAATCGAATGCTGAGCGTCGATGTTTTCATGTCGGACAATGTAGGACAAATCGAAAGACTTTGTCAATTAGAGATTGTATGAACATCGAGTGCGGTGGGATGGAGATTATTTCTCCACGCTGGTGGGGGAAGCCTTGCTAGCCACGCCGACGCATCGGGGGCGCTTTTCGTTGGGATCGAATGATGGTGAGTTTCAGACGGAACTGCGATGACAAGCTTACCGAGATGGATCGCTGTTGCCACCCAAGCGTTCTCCGTGACTGCCAAATAACTTCTCTTGAAACGCATCCACCCTTGGAATTATAGTGATCTCCGATATCAAGCACTCCCCGGAGCCATTCCTTGGCCAATACCATCAACGATCTGAAGGAACGATTAGAAAAGCTGATTCAGAAGTTCGACGCGGACCGGGAGTATTATCTTTCCAGCAGCTACCTTGAAGCCCAGGCCCGCGTGGACTTCATCACGCCTCTCTTCAAAGCGCTTGGCTGGGACGTAGAGAATGAAGCCGGTGCTCTTCACCACGACCGGGACGTTGTCGTCGAGCGAGGCGAGGCAGAAACGGAAGGCCGCCCCGATTATTATTGAAGCAGATCCCAGTCCTACGGTTTTGACATAGGGCAGAAGAGGAGGCTACCCCCATGCCCGCGACGCTCGCTCAGATATTAGTGCTGTTGGTTTTCATTGTTCCCGGCTTCATTGTGATTCGAGTGAAGCGCGTCGCTTATCCAAAAGCTGAGGAGTCGACGCTGAGCATTGTCCTCGACAGTCTCGCTTTGAGCAGCTTGGTTCATGCCGTCTGCTTTCCCATTTGGTATTGGATTTATGCTTCCCGGACCTATGTCACATCGCCGTGGCTTTTCGTGCTGCAGGTTGTCGTGATCCTGCTCGTTGTTCCTGTTCTGTTCGGCATTCTATTCAATTTTTCTGTGAGGACAGACAAGGCCCGATGGCTACGAGAGTTTCTCTATTTTCCGCACCCCGATCCCACGGCATGGAACCACCATTTCAGAAAGGGAAAAGCTTACTGGATTCGGCTGACCTTCAAGAATGGCCATGTGATGGCTGGACTCTTCGGCCCCAATTCTTTCGCCGGCTCTTTCCCGAACATGCAGGACCTGTACATTGAAAAATTGCTTTCACTCGATGAGGATGGTAAAGTTGAGGCGTTGATCGAGAACTCTGCAGGGGCGCTGGTAAGGATGGATGACTTGGACCGCATCGAGTTCTTCGATATTGAGGGAGTTGAATTATGAGCAAGGTCAAAATACTTCGCCCACTTCGGGAAGGCTATCAGCCTGTAAAGAATGACCTCACAAAAGGTTATCCGGTTAATCAACAAGTCGATCTGAGCAACCTGAAGCTGCCTTCAAGCCTGCGCGGTGCGGCGGTTGCCCCGAACAACTCGAGTCGGCAAGTTCCTTCCGCCAGCAAAACCGAAAAATGAAAACGCACACACGCAAATGACGCACGTGTGCACCAGCCGCCATTATTTGGCAAGCGCCTTGAGGGTGTTGCGATATCGCTTATTGGTTCGCTCGTAGGCCTTGGCCCACGCCGCAAACTTCGGATTGAAGGGCGTCAGCACCACGCCTTCGTCGGTCTCGATAAGATGCAGCTCATCACCTTCACTGAGATGGTAATTGTCGACGATGGTTTTGGGCAAGGTGATGCCGAGGCTATTCCCGACTCGACGCACCGACGTTCGAAGCATGGCGACTCCTCTTGAATGTGATCAGATTATAACAGGCGTATTACCGGCGTCAATTCGCCGCGCGTGATACGAGGCGCTTTTAAACGCGCTTGTAAATGAACAGAGACACCCTCCCATGTCTTCCTTCAGAATGTTCGCTCAGAGGGATTATCGCGCCGAAGAGAGGATCCGCATGGATCGACGAATGGCTTTCTCATCCACCAAGCGGTCGGTCACGAACTTGTGAAGGATACTTGAAATCAGCGTCTGATAGGGGATGCCTTCTTCCTGGGAGCGCCGCTTCAATTGTTCCAAGACCGCTTCGGAGATGCGAATGTTTACATTCCGGGTTTTTCGAATCTTGTCCAGCATGCCCTCGATCTTGTGGCGTTCCCGTTTTGAAACGGAGCGAAATGAGTCAGCCGATCTCTCAATTTCTCGCTCATACTTGTCTAACTTGGTCTTCATGCTTCCTTTCCTCCGTACCTCTTGTGAAACTTCCGGCTCGGAAATACCGTGTTCAAAACGAAGTTGTTCTCGTCGTCCAATACGAACGGTACGACATGAATGTATCCGTCCCAAACGATGTTCACCGCTCGAGGTATCACATTATATACACAATGTCACATGCACAGCATACAGCGCGGATGCAGGATCGTGTCGCAACTTCTCATCAGTCCTCAATATCTTTTTTCATCTAGACAACCCGCATCGCTTGGAGTAGCTTTTGCGGCAGGCACGAAGGAACAAACCTCGGCGGAGAGACACGAAGCAGGTTCCTCCACCGGTTGAAATGCAGAACAAACCGCCGACACCATCGCTTTTCCAGAAGGAGGCCCGGACAGCGGATCCTCCCAACCGAATGGAAGTACGAAGTTTTTGAAGGGGTGCATCTCCAACTCTAATCCTTCCTCAAAACAAAGGCATGACGCCGGCACTCGCGGTCCCATCTGTTCTGGTTGGAGGAGAACATGAGACGACAAATTTCTATCATCATCCTGATATGTGTGTTTGGGGCGCTCGGAATCTGCAACGGCGTGCCGATTTATGGGAAAGACAAGAAGACCGAGGAAGCCCTGAACGCGGCCGCGCAGATGTTTGAAGAAATCATGCAAGTTCCGGAGCGGGCGCTCCCGCAAGAGTCGCTCGGCGCCTGCCGGTGCGTTTTGATTCTGCCGGAAACGATTACGGCTCCGATGTTCCTCGCGGCCACACTCAAGGGAGGATTCGGATTCATGACGTGTCGCACCGGGGAGACGAACGAGTGGTCCACGCCGGAGATTGTTCGCATCATTCAATTCAAGCGGGGGCCTTCCTGGCCCAAAGGAGGCGTGGGTCTGATTTTCCTGGCGATGACGCCGAAGGCGACGGATCTCTTGGCGAGCGGAAGTATCAAATTGGGAGCGGACGCAACGGTTGCGCCTGGCGCAATCGGATGGACCGCGTCGGCGGCGCCGGCAAGCCCGCCCGCTGATTTCCAGGCCTGGGCTGTCCAGAAAGGCGTGATCTCCGGCGTCGAGATTGAGAGTTCCACGCTGAGCGTGGATAGGCCGGAGAATCGTCGCGTGCGGTTTGGTCCTCCTACAATCAAGCCGCTGACGCGAGAGCAAAGCCAGCGCCTTCTGGCGGTCGTTGAGAGGTACGCTACCCCGGTGAAGAGAGTCCCGGTGAATCGGTGAAAACTCCCAAGCAAAGATTCAAAAGCGGTGGAGGAAGCTTGCGTCGTTTGCGGAATCTTATCGAAGGATAAAATATGGAGGGCGCTATGGATCGAGGCGGTCGTGCCATCCTGATGGTGGGAATACACGTAGCGTTGTCGCTCCTCATGTCATCCAGCTTGCGCGGGCAATGTCGCGAGTATGAACTGGTGGTTCGTGACGGCCTGAAGGCCGGACAGTCGCTGTCCATCCGCGCGTTTTCAGTCAACGAGCTGGCGCCCTATCATTACAAACCGGAGCCGGTGGAAGCCGTGAAAGAAGCCATGACCACGGAACTCGAGAAATCCTTAGCGCGGCTGAACCAGTTTGGCGAAGTGAGTGTGGTGCGCGACAATGAGCCGGCTTCGACGGACCTCATCTTGGAGGGGACGATTTCTCGACTCGATGAAGGAAACCGCGCGCGCCGGATGATTCTGCCTGACGACAAAGCCGCTGCCAAAATGCGCGTCAGCGGGGTCATCAAACGCGCCTCCAACGGCGAAACCGTGATGTGGTTCCACTGCACCAGCGCGAAGTTGGGGGGATTGATCGGTCAGGGAGGTCTGTTCACCGAGGGGGGAAAGACGCTGATTCACCGGTGCGTCAAGAAGATTGCGGCGGATATTTCCAAAACGGTCGCGAATGCGGAACAGAAACCGATGCGGGGTAAACCACTCAAGAAGTGGTAGGACTGCGAGCCAGCCGAGACGCAGTCCAGCCGATGGCCGCGGCGGGATTGCCTGCTCTGGAAGCGCCGGCGCAAAAAGAGGGGGGGGCTTTTGCATCTATTTTAGAGAAAATTGCCGGCCCTACGAAACGGCCGGGGCTACGAAAGCCGAATGCCTGTTCGAAAAACAAGATTCTGCCGGCTTGCTAAGCAAAGGGCGCCAAGGTTGCGCAGAGCGAACTTTACCTATTTTCGGAGCACACGACTTGCTTTGTCTTCTCATTTGAGCGATTCCAGAAAGACTGAGGGAAAGCGGCGGCGCTTGGGCTTGCCGCCGCAGTCCACAAAGGTTCACTTGGCCAGGCGTCTCATGGTCAATTGAGCGTCGAGCGCTTGGATCAAAGCGTTGTGCGCCACGGCCATGGATTTCAAATTTCCAGAGTCGATGGCGCTAGCCAAGCGGGTCAACAGCGCATTTAAACCGAAGCGATCACCCCCGCGCACGGAACGGGACTCGGGTTCCACCAGTTTTCGGATCATGGGAAGGCGCTCTTTCAAATATTGAGCATAGGCCTTCTCTGAAACCGGTTTTGTCGGATCGCGATCGATGAGTTTGCGCGCGCCCAGATACTCGTCGCGCGCTCCCGCGACTTTAAATCCCTCGGCCAAGCGGAAAAATTCACTCGCGTGCGCCAGCAGATTGGCGCGCAGAACTTTTCTC
>CAZIDA010000254.1:0-5480 GCA_964537865.1 uncultured Acidobacteriota bacterium | reverse complement strand
ATGAGAAGAAATCATTCGACAAACCTGTCCGCTGTCCAAAATAATCTGCGTCGCCGGAAGCCCCAACATCAAGAGCATGAGGAAAGGGGCCACGCAGTTTCGAATAGCAGGAATGTCACGCAAACGCGGCATTGTTTCAGACCTTTTGCTTAGCAATCTTCACAAATCTTGCTTTTCTGACAAGATTTTCAGGCCGCAGTGATGTGGCCATGAGCACCGTTTGGTGGCGGCCCCAGGCCGCTTTGCGCCTCGAAATGATTTCCTGTGCGCTTTTACAATTCGAAGACCTCCATGGAGCCGGATGGCGGAAGCCTCTTCTGTAAACGGGTTCTCTTACAGAGCGTCAGCACCATTCACGGAGTGCGCCAACAATGAAGCGGCGACACGCTCAAAAAGCATCCATCCCGTAGGCCCCTTGGAAATCATCGAGATTACTTCTCTGTTGAAGAAGGCTGGCTTGGCGCAGCCGCTCTCAATTCTGTGAAGTTTTTCACAATATGCCAGCCCGTGCGTCGTTCATCCTTCTCGTTCTGTCTAGTTCGGTGGTTAAAGCCTCCTCCAGTGAGGAGTGTCTCTTACAACCGGATGTCTAGCTCGATTTCAACTGCTGTTCAGTAGGGGCCAAATGGGAGGCAAGCTTTGGGTTGATTTGAATAAATTAGAAGACCGAATGAAAGTTATTCCTCGTTTCATCTCCCACGGCCCGAATGCTGTGGCTGCAACTATTCTTTCCTCCTTCTTCAACAATCCGCTTTTAGCATACTCCCAATCTGATAGCAAGCAAAATTTTTCACAATCTCAAAAAATTTCATTCCGCGCGAGGCCGCCACGCGAAAAACGGCCTGAGATTCTTGCGAGGCCACGGCATTCAATTCTATCGTGATGCGAGTCGATTCCTGATGGCAGCAACGGCCCGCGCGCGCGGTTGCGCCCCAGGGCATGAAAATATTTCAGGGTTGGGATGATGCCAGCCCGATAGGGCGATAGATCTTTAGCCCCACGCGTAAGCGTGGGGATAGGCGATGCAAGAGATCCTGACAAGCCCGCCTTGGCGGGCGACAGAAACCTATTTTCGGAGCAGTCCCCCTTCGACGATCAGCCTATTCGCCGACAGCGAAATGTATTGGCGTTGCCTGTTGACTGTGCAGGCATCTCGGACGTCTCATGGTCCCGGATTGTGGCGATATTTTTCCCCCTCATCAAAGGATTCGTCGGTCTGGACAAGCAGAGCGGCCTGGGACCGCAGCCAAATGGGGCTCATGGTTATATGGTTGCGACCTGAAAATCTTGCCAGAAAAACAAAATTTTCGAAGCTTGCTAAGCAGAGGGCACCGACGTATCATGTCTCGCGGCATCGAGAAATCGGATGGCGGTTTTAACAGCGCGAAGGACTTCCAGATTTTGATTTGGACTTCCGCTGAAGTCGAATGTCCCAAAGATTGCGCCTGTAGCTCAGTTGGATAGAGCGTTTCCCTCCGAAGGAAAAGGCCGCTGGTTCGAATCCAGTCAGGCGCACCAGCTCTAAAATTTCATTCGCGCCACGGCCGCAAATTGAGTTGGTCGGATCAAATCAGAGAAGGCGGCTGAAAGATAGAACTTCCCCCGAACAGAAATTCGAAAATCAAATTTCAACGGATCGACATCAATTGGCCAGAAGTGCGCGAGTGATCCCGTGCGATGCAGCGCCCTTCTCGGTTTTGATTTTTTGTTTACAAATTTCCCTTTCCAGTCTAAATTTCTACTCCGCTCGTGGGCCGCTAGCTCAACTGGCAGAGCAACTGACTCTTAATCAGTAGGTTGTAGGTTCGATTCCTACGCGGCTCACCAGTTCTTCCCCTTTCTCATCGCATCATAATTGCTTGGCTCACCGCATCGCCATCGCACAACGCCAGAGACTCTGAAGCACGGAGCACGACTTGATTGAACAATCGGTTTCTCTCTCGTGAAAGCACGGCGCAGTTCCGCTGCAGCGTGTCTGCGCCGCGATCCGCCACGACCCACCCGATCATCTGACCTTGACAGCTCTTCACCAAGGCGCTATTCTTCCTTTCAGGAAGTCGGAATTCCCGACTTTCCCAAATCAATCAGCATGAGCACTATCGTTAAAATACAGCGAAAGGGCCAAGTGACCATTCCCACCCGCCTACGTATCCAGGTGGGCTTGGTTGATGGCGACTTGGTGGAAGCCAAAGCCGAAAAGGGCAAGATCGTTCTCACGCCAAAGGTGATTGTTGACCGTGAATACACCCCAGCCCAGCGCCGGGTCATTGATGCCCGCCTGAGTGAGTCCTTGGAACAGGTGAAAAGAGGCAAAACGTATGGGCCTTTCGAGACCCATAAAAAAATGACCACATTTCTCCACGGCAAAGCCAAGAAAGCCCGACCCAAAAAAGCCACATCTGTTAAATCCCGTGCCCGATGAACCGCCAACTGACAGCCGCTGCGGTAAAGGACTACACGCAGGCTCCCCCCGCCGTCCAGAAAGCATTCGACAAACAAGTGAAACTGATGGGGGAGAACTTCCGCCACCCCTCGCTCCGAGCCAAGAAATACGACGAGTCCCGCAACATCTGGCAGGCGCGTGTAAGCCGCACCTGGCGCTTCTATTTCATCATCACCGGTGAGACCTACCTCATTTTGAATATCATCCCTCATCCTAAATAGCACAGCCGCGACCCACCCTTGAAATGAGAACTCGATAGGTATATGCTTCGACCGAACCGAGAGGGTTAACACCAAACGCCGATCCATTTTTTTAACCCGAACCGACAAATTTCCAGCACCACCACCAACCGCTCCATTCATCCAACGGAGGCTGTTATGGACGCGAAGCACAACAATCTCCCGCGGCCGGTGTTGGGATTTTTTCTCCTCTTCCTCGTTCTCCTCTGGATCAGGACCGATACGATGGTCGCGGCCAAAGGCAACATCCTTGTCTTTCCGCAATTCGTCAACAACGGCGGGTACATCACCACCATCACTCTCGCCAATACCAACTACAACTCGCCGATCACTGGGACGCTCACCGTTTACAATCAAAATGGGGCGCTACGTTCAGTCGCCTTGGCGGGACAACCGAATCCGTTTGAAGTGACTATTCCGCCGGGAGGGACGGTAACGTTCAGCACGGCGCTGGGAGGCGGGCCGGCCATCAGTGGAATGGCGGTTTTCGTTTCGGATTTTCCCGCCGGAGGAGTCGTCCAATTTCAATTTGCCGGCGGACAGATTGGAGTTCTCGACATCCCAAAGGCAAATTATGCGACGCTGCCGCTGAACACCGCCAATGGCAACGACACCGGTTTAGCTATCTCCAATTCCAGCGGAGATCCGGTAAACATCCAATTGAGTTATGTCGACGCCAACGGCCAGGTGCAAGAGACCATCAGCCCACCGGAGCTCAATCCCCTTCCCGCCAACGGGCAGGTGGCCAACTTTGTGGAGAATTTTCCTTTCCACACTTCTTTGAGCAACAAGTCATCGGGCAGCGTTCAGATTCTCACAACCGCCGCCACGGGAAGTTTTCACGCCTTCGGATTGCTCTTCAATACCCAATCCAATCTTTATGCCTCCACTTCCACCGTCTTGGGCGCGAAGGGCCATAACGATCCTCGCCAATGGGCAGGCAGTTACACGGGAAGATGGAATGTCACCGGTGAAACAACGTCCGGTCCGATTCAAACAGAAATCACTTTTGTGGAATCCAGCCAAGTTGTTTTCGTGGTCTTGAATATTGATGCTCGGGCGTTCGGCGGCCGGGCTGCCTACGTTGAAATGCCGCTGGTAGGAACCATGGATGCGACCGGCGTGACCCTCAGCGGGAACACCGATCAAACCGGTTTAGTCCAAATGATTGTGGCCCCGGATGGCTCTTTCACCATGCGCGCGGACAATCCGCCGGACCCCGATTTCTTTCTGAATTTTCGCATGAGCGGATTTTTGTATTCCGACCGCATCACCGCGACTTACACGGTCAATTACTCGGATGGAACGTCGGACAACGGAACTTGCGAAATGACGCACACTAACCAGTTGGCTCCCACAAACTGAGAGAAAGGAGGCTTCTCATGTTTCGTTTCCATACCTTAAATCGACTTGGAGGCTTCTGGGGAGGCGCAACAATGCTGCTGGCTGTAAGCCTCATTCTCTTCTCCGGCATGGTTTGGGCGCAGAACCAGATCCCGCAGCTTGGAAACACGCTCGTGTTTCCGCAATTCGTGAATAACGGCGACTACATCACCATCATCACACTCATCAACACGCACACGAATCTCTCCATCAACGGGCAGTTGTATGTCTACAATCAGGATGGCACCCTGCGCCCCTCACCCCTGGCAGGGCAGACAGGCAATCCATTGTGGGTCACGATTCCTCCGGGCGGGACCGTCAGCTACAGCACTCCACCGGGCGGCGGGATCCCCATCAGCGGAATGGCCAAGTTTGTTTCCGATCTGCCGGCGGGCGGGGTTGTGCAATTTCAATTTGCGGGCGGACAGATCGGCGTGATGAACGCGCCCTTTCGTTCCGCGGCAACCTTGGTGCTGAACACCGCCAATGGAAACAACACCGGACTCGCTATTGCCAACGCCAGTTCTTCTTGGCCGCTCAATGTGAGCTTGGCGTACGTGGATGAGAATGGCGTCGTCCAGGACACCATCAGTCCGCAGGAATTGAATCCCTTGCCTCCCAACGGACAGGTGGCGAGATTTGTAAGTGACCTTCCCTTTCATGTCTCGGTGGCCAATAAATCGTCGGGAAGCATTCAGATCTTTGCGAATGGCGCCGGACAATTCAACGCTTTCGGTCTTTTATTTAATAACAATCTCTATTCTTCCACGGCAACCGTCATGGGCGCCTACAACCATATCGACGTAGAGCAGTACCAAGGCAGTTATACCGGGCAATGGAACAACACGATTGCGCAAACGAGCGGAACGGCCTCGGCCGCCGTGGCCATCAACGCGCATACCCAGACTGTTTATTGCTTGCTGCTGTTGACCGGACCGGTCTTCGGAACCACTGAACCCACCACGCTCACCGGCTTTTACGGCAGCTATAATCAAGATGGATTGACGGTGACCGGCGATATCACGTCGACGGGACAGACCACTTTGACGATTCAAAGGAATGGCGCATTCACGCTTGCCGCCAATAATTTGAGCTCGACCGTCGGCACACTGAATGCGACAGGCGCCATCTATCCCGACAAGATCACGGCCACTTACACGCTGGGCCTTCGAACGGGAGGAACACAGACAGGAACTTTCAATTTGAATCACACGAATCAGTAAATCTTGCGTCAGTCGATGAGCATGAAAACGGTATGATCGATTTGAACCGATCGCAGCCTCGTCCGCACCGGGGTTATGGCAAACGTCCTTTCCCATTCTTGGAGCAGTCGCTCATGGGCCGGATCCACACCCCAGGGCAGTAGAGTCGAGATGTGGCGCGGGAGTTTAGACAGAGCCTATCTGTGTCCGGCC
>CAZIDA010000253.1:0-5533 GCA_964537865.1 uncultured Acidobacteriota bacterium | reverse complement strand
CCGCAGTGAACGCAGATGGAGGGCGCCATCTGCAAATCCCATTTTCGAGTGTAATGCTCTTTCAACGTCTTGTCCGTGAAGACCCCGGTGGGGCAAACCTCCACCAGATTGCCGGCAAATTCGTTTTCGAGGACGCCGTCTTCCTGCCGCCCGAAGAATGCCAGGTGGCGGAGCTTGAAGACATTGAAGTCGTGGCCCCCGGCGTATTCCCGGTAAAAACGCACGCAGCGATAACACTGAATGCAGCGATTCATCTCGTGATTCAGGAACGGACCGAGGTACTGATTGTGAAACGTGCGTTTGGGAAAGATGGAGTGCCGGTAATTGTGGCCGGTCATCACGGTCATGTCTTGCAGATGGCACTCCCCGCCTTCATCGCACACCGGACAATCGTGCGGATGATTCAGCATCAATCCTTCAATGATCGACGCGCGAAACCGCACCGCGTCCGGATCGTTGATGGAGATGCGCGTGCCTTCGGTGGACGGCGTCATGCAGGCCATGACGATCTTTCCTTGCGTGTCCTTCTCATCGCGAAATTGTTTGACAGCGCACTGACGGCACGCGCCCACCGAACCCATGGCCGGATGCCAACAGAAATATGGAAGGTTGAGGCCCAACGAGAGGCAGTTGTGAAGAAGGTTCTCATCCGCCTTCACTTCGTAGGGCTCATTGTCGATGAACACCTTCACCATCATTTTCTCCACGGGCAGCGCTGCTCTCGAATGTGCCGTTCGAAATCGTCGTGAAAATACTTCAGCGCGCTTTGAAGCGGCTCGGCGGCGCCCAGCGCCAGCGCGCAAAACGTATGACCGGGGCCGAAAAATCTTGTTTGGTACTCCATCTTCTCCAAATCGCCGGGATGTCCATGGCCCTCTTCGATGGATTTCAAAATATGTTCGACCCAAGAAAGGCCGCTCCAGCAGGGCGTGCACCAACCGCACGATTCTTGAGCAAAGAAATGCTCCAGATTCCACACCATGCCCACCGGACAAGTGTGATCGTCGAGCACGATCATCGTTCCGGTGCTCATGCGGCTTCCCGCTTTCTGAACTTCGTTGAAGTCCATGGGAACGTCCAAATGTTCTTCCACCAAAAAATCGGTGGACGCGCCGCCGGGCAGGACGCCGCGAAACTTCAGTCCGTCGCGCATTCCCCCGGCGTGCTCTTCCAGGATTTCCCGGATGGTCGTGCCCAATGGCAACTCCCAAAGTCCGGGGTGCTTCACTTTCCCGCTCACGCCGTAAAGTTTTGTTCCGCCGTCTTTGGAGCGGCTGAGTGATCGATACCACTCCTCGCCGTTCACGAGGATGTGCGGAATATTGCAGAGCGTCTCCACGTTTTGAACGATGGTCGGTTTTCCCCACAGACCGGAGACTTGAGGGAACGGCGGCTTGCTCCGGGGATTGGCTCGCTTCCCCTCCAACGCGTTGAGCAGGCCGGTCTCTTCACCGCACATGTAGCGCCCGGCGCTGACGTGAATGTACATTTCCAAATTCATGCCGGAGCCCAACAGGTTTTTCCCGAGGAAATGATTCTCGTAGGCTTCGGCAATGGCGTGTTGCAAACGCTTTGCGGCAGTCACATATTCGCCGCGGAGGAAGATGTACGCCACGTCCGCCTCGATGGCGCGCGCAGCAATGACCATTCCTTCGATGAGTTGATGGGGATCGCATTCCAGCAGCAGCCGATCTTTGAAAGTTCCCGGCTCCATTTCGTCGGCGTTGGCGACCAGATACTTGGGATGCGGCGCGTCCGGACCGGTCGGCACGAAACTCCATTTCATCCCGGTGGGAAATCCGGCGCCGCCACGACCGCGCAAGGTGGAATTCTTGACCACTTCCGTAATTTCTTGCGGAGACATCGTCAGCGCTTTGCGCAGTCCTTCGTAACCACCGGCCTTTTGATAGCTCTGCGCATCCACCGGCGTGAGGTCCGGTGAAATATTTTTCGTCAGCGGCTTTTCGATGCGCGTCGTCATTTATATCGTTCCAAGATGCTGTCGATTGTTTCCGGATCGACACCGGCGTGAAGATCTTGGTCCACCATCATGGCCGGGGCGCGATCACAAGCGCCCAGGCAGACGATGGGTAGAAGCGTGAATCGCCCGTCGCCGGTTGTTTCGCCGAATTGAATGCCCAGGCGAGAGCACAGCTTCTCGCGCAACCGGTCGTATCCCACGATCCAGCAGCTCACGCTGTCGCACACCAAGATGACGTGACGCCCCACGGGCTTTCGATAAATCAGATTGTAGAAAGTGGCAACGCCGTCCAGATCGTCCGCGGTCATGCCGAGAAAAGCGGCGAGATCGCCGATGGCTTCATCCGGCACCCAGCCGCGGTGACGCTGCACAATTTTCATGGCGTCGATGCACACCGCTTCCTTCGTCGGATAGTGCGGAAACTCCGCTTCAATTTCGTGGCGCTCTTCGTCGGTCAACATGAGTTCTTTTTCCTGATTCGCTGCGCCCGGGATTTCGCGTTCGCGCAATCCCGGCTACCAAAACACACCTTCTTCAACGGTCGATATCCGCGAGCACGAAATCCAAACTTCCGAGAATCGCCAGGAGGTCCGGGATCATCCAACCGCGCGACAGCAACGGCAGCGTCTGGATGTGCGCGAAAGAGGGCGTTCGTATCCGAGTACGATACGAGACGGTGCTGCCGTCGCTGACCAAGTAATAACCGTTGTTGCCTTTGGTCGCCTCGATGGCCCCCAGCGCTTCGCCGGGAGGAATCACCGGCCCCCAACCTACGCCCAAGAAATGCGTGATCAGCGTCTCAATATCATGCATGGTTCGGTCTTTGATCGGCGGCGTGGTCAGCGGATGATCGGACTTGTACGGCCCCTCGGGCATGTGATCGACGCACTGCCGGATGATGCGGAGACTTTGCCGCATCTCCTCGACGCGCACGACGGCGCGATCGTAACAGTCGCCATGTTCCGCTGTCGGAATTTCGAATTCGAACTGCTCATATCCGGAGTACGGCTGCTTCTTTCGAAAATCCCATTCCAATCCGCAGGCTCGCAGGTTGGGGCCGGTCACGCCCCAATCAATCGCTTCCTCCAAGGTATAGCTGCCGATGCCTTGGGTGCGCGCTTTGAAAATGCGATTCTGCATGACCTCGCGGTCGTACTCGTCCAGCCGTCGCGGGAAGTAGTCGATGAAATCGCGAAACATCGCGTCCCATCCTTTGGGCAAATCCGCCGCGACGCCGCCAATGCGAAACCAATTCGGATGCATGCGCGCGCCGGTGATCGCTTCCACCATGCCAAAGGCGCGCTCGCGGTCGTTGAACGTGTAAAAGACCGGTGACATCTGACCCACGTCCTGCGCGAAGGTGCCGTACCACACCAGATGGCTGATGATGCGAAACAACTCGGACAACATCACGCGAATCGTCTGCCCGCGCGGCGGGACGGGGATGCCAGCGAGCTTTTCTACCGCGGTCAGATACGCAAGATTGTTCATTACACCACTGAGGTAATCGACGCGATCGGTGTAGGGGATGTACGTGTGCCAGCTTTGCCGTTCGCCCATCTTCTCGGCGCCGCGATGATGAAAACCAATCTCCGGCACCACATCGACAATCTTCTCTCCATCGAGTTGCAGCACCAGCCGCAGAACGCCATGAGTTCCCGGATGCTGCGGGCCGACGTTTAAAAAGATGAAGTCGCTGTCTTCGCTCTCGCGTTTCATGCCCCACTCTTCCGGGCGAAACCGCAGCGCTTCCTGTTCGCGATCTTGTTTTTCATCGGGCAATCGGAACGGTCCCATCTCCGTGGCGCGAGCGGGATGATCTTTTCTGAGCGGATGACCTTCCCAAGTCATCGGCATGATGAGACGAGTAAGATGCGGATGTCCTTCGAAGGAAATTCCAAAGAGATCCCACACCTCTCGCTCGTACCAATTGGCGGCCGGCCAAATATCCGTGGCGCTTCGAACTGAAAGCTGATTTTCTTGGAGGGCGACCTTCAGGCGGAGGTACTCGTTGCGGTCGAACGAAAAGAGGTGATAGACGACGGTGAAATCCGCCGGTGGAAGAGGCTGATTCACACGGACCCGATCGTCGATGGCTGTAAGATCGTAGAGCATCTTGTAGGGTTGATCGACGTCGTGCTTCAGAAATTGGAGGGCGTCGTGGATTTTTTCTCGCGACATCCAAATCGTCGGCACGTGGTCGCGCGCGGGCTGGGGTGTGACGTTTTCCGGACCCAGTCGGTTTGCCAACTCTTCACCGATTGTCATGTTCGCAACCATGGCCGACATTCAGATCTCATCCGGGGATTTCAGCCCGGCGACTTTCAATCGCTCCGCCCGTTTCACGTCGCGCATCACCGGGAGCGGCGGCCGCTCTACGGTTTGTTCTCCCACCACCCAACTCAAAGGTCGGCGCTCCGTCCCGACGGCTTTCTGCAAAAGCAGCAGGCCTTCCATGAACGCATCCGGCCGCGGCGGACATCCGGGCACGTAAACGTCGACGGGAAGAAATTTGTCGACGCCTTGAACTACGCTGTAAATGTCGTACATGCCGCCGGAATTGGCGCACGAGCCCATCGACATGACCCATCGCGGCTCCATCATTTGTTCGTACAGCCGCCGAATCACCGGCGCCATCTTGATGAAGACGGTGCCCGCAATGACCATGAGATCGGCTTCTCGCGGCGTTCCGCGAATCACCTCCGCGCCGAATCGCGCGATGTCGTACTTGCTGGTGATGCTGGTGGCCATCTCCACGTAGCAGCACGAAAGCCCGAAGTTGAACGGCCAGATGGAATTTTTTCTTCCCCAGGCCAGCAAATCCTGAAGGCGCGAAAGAACCAGGCTTCGGCGTACGCCTTCTTCAAACGTGGCCTTTTCGGATCTCTGCGCCGCTCTTGAATCGCTGGCCTTTTCGACCGACCCATTCATCGTTTGACTTCCTTCACCGGGGCTCGCCGACTTCCCCATTCCAGCGCTCCCATTCGCCACAGATAAACCAGCGTGGCCACGAGAATGACGATGAAGACGAGGATTTCGCCGTAGCCCCGCCAACCCAATTCCCGGCCCGCGATGGCCCAGGCAAAAATGAAGACCGCTTCCAGATCGAAAATCACGAACAACATCGCGACAAGATAGAATTTTACGGAAAGGCGCACGTGGGCCGAGCCTTCGGAAAGAATCCCGCCCTCGTAGGGAGAGCCGGTGGCGCGGTCATGATGCCGCTGGCCGAGCAGATGCGACAGCGCCAACATGCCGGCCGCCAGCAAAACCACAATCACGAAATAAAGACCGAGGGGCCACAGGGGAATGACTTGTGCCATCAAACAGTTCATGAGCGATCTTCCGCATGCGCGGCTCGTTCGAGAGCCACGATGGATGCCAATCGAGCGCCGCTCGACGCGTCCTATAAACAGCATTCACTGATCAGAGCAACTTCAGTATACCGCTGGAATCGAAATGTTGAAGCAAAACTTTGAGCGAGGTCAGGAGGCTCGC
Source organism: uncultured Acidobacteriota bacterium (assembly GCA_964537865.1). Taxonomy (GTDB): domain Bacteria; phylum Acidobacteriota; class Terriglobia; order JAIQFV01; family JAIQFV01; genus CAZIDA01. The sequence continues at coordinate 54 of CAZIDA010000253.1, read as the reverse complement.
GAGAATAACGGCAACCGGCGGCTGCTTCATCAACCTTTTCTCACGGCTTGATAC
>CAZIDA010000252.1:0-5539 GCA_964537865.1 uncultured Acidobacteriota bacterium | reverse complement strand
CTGCTCAAGATCATGGCAATCAGCCGGTCGGAGCGTTACGCTGTGAGAGGAGGAGAACGATTCGATACCCAGGGTAGTCCGCCAGTCCTCCAAAAATCCGGCGGACGCGAGCGAAAGCGGCGGACAACCCTGGGCTATTGAAGATGTCCCCTTCGGGGACAAGGAGACTGTCGGTCCAAGCACCTTCGGTTATTTTCATGGTCTTGGGTGCGCCGACGGCCCAGGAGCGACTGCCCTGAAATCGGGCGAGCTACCCAGGTTCTTTCACTCCGTAGCGTTCCATCATGCGGTAGATGGTTTTGCGGTTGACGCCCATGATTTCGGCGGCGCGCGATTTGTCGTTGCCGGCGGCTTCCAGCGTCTTGATGAGGTAGCGGCGCTCGAGTTCGTCGAGCGAGGGCAGGTCTTCAAACATGGTTTCGACGCCCGATGTGGACGGCGCCGCGGTAAAGCGGGGCGGCAGTTCTTTTGCCGTGATCACGTTGGTTCGGGTCAGCGCGCACGCGGCTTCGATGGTGTTTTCGAGTTCCCGGACGTTTCCCGGCCAGTGATAACTGCATAGCACCGCCATGGCGTCGTCGGCAATGGCGATCGGCGGGCCGGAGGGCTGGCTGAATTTTTTGAGGAAGTGCGCCACCAGCAGCGGAATGTCGTCGCGCCGCTCCCGCAGCGGCGGGAGATGAATGTTGATGACGTTCAACCGGTAGAGCAGATCGTGACGGAACAGTTGCTTTTCGACCATCTGCAAGAGATCTTTATTGCTGGCCGCGATGATGCGGACGTCGAACTTGATGGAGCCCGACCCGCCCACGGGCCGGACTTCCTGCTCGTCCAATACGCGCAACAATTTCACCTGCAGCGCCGTCGACATTTCCGACACCTCGTCCAAAAAAACGGTGCTGCCCTCGGCCTCTTCAAAAATTCCTTTCTTGTTGGAGATGGCCCCGGTGAACGCGCCGCGCACGTGGCCGAAAAGCTCCGACTCCAGCAGCGTCTCGGTGAGCGCGCCGCAGTTGATGGCCATGAATTTGTTTTTAGCGCGGCCGCTGTTAAAGTGAATGGCCTTGGCAACCAACTCTTTGCCGGTGCCGCTTTCACCGGTGATAAGAACGGTGGAGCGTCCGTCGGCGATGTAGCCGATCTTCTTGAACACCTCCAACATCTCCTGCGTGCGGCCAATGATGGACGAGAGCGAGAAACGCTCTTCCAATTGGTGGCGAAGCTGGAGGTTTTCGATTTGCAGTCCCCGCTTTTCGATCAGCCGCTCCAACATCAGTAGAATTTCTTCCAAACGAAAAGGCTTGGAAATGTAGTCGTACGCGCCGTCCTTCACCGCCTCGATGGCGGTCTCCATCGATCCGAAGGCGGTCATCAAAATCACATCGGCGGTGGGGTTGATCTGCCGATAGCGGCGCAGCACGTCGAGGCCGCTGACGCCGACGCCCATCTTGATGTCGCTGATGACCACGTCGAAGTTGTGTTCGCGGCCGAGATGCAGCGCTTCCTCGCCGCTCTGCGACGTGGTCACGGAGTAACCTTCGGCGGCGAGCGCTTCCTGCAGCAGATCGAGCGTGGCGCGGTCGTCGTCAACGATGAGAATGCTCAAGGGTGTCGGCATAAGCAGTTTCCGAAACAGCGACAGGGAATTCCAAAATGAATTTTGTCCCCATCCCGTCGGCGCTTTCGGCGACGATGCTGCCGCCGTGCGCCTTCATGATTTGTCGGGAGATGGCCAGCCCTAATCCCGCGCCGCTCCCGATTCTCTTGGTGGTGAAAGTGGGCTCAAAGATCCGCGACAAATTTTCTTTGGAGATGCCGACGCCCGTGTCGGAGAAGATGACCACGACCGATTCGCCCTTCGTCACATCGCGAACCAGATACGAATTCAGCCGGATGATTCCGCCGTTGGGCATGGCGTCGATGGAGTTGTTGATCAAATTCAAAAGCACCTGCTGCAATTTCAGCGAGTCGATGGAAAGCAGGGGCAGCTTGCGGTCGAATTCCGTTTCCACGCGAATGTGTTTCATGTCGAGCGTCGGCTTGGCGAACAGCAGAATCTCCTCGAGAAATTGATTGAGATCGGAGGGGACGAGCGTCAGCGTGGTGTCGCGCGTCGACGCCAACAAATCTTTCACCACCCGCACGATGTTTTCGATCTGCGTCTCGATGATCTTCAAGCGCTTTCGCGTGGGCTCGTCGGTGGGCGCGACCGTCTTGGTCAGCAACTGGACGTGGCCGGAGATGGCGTTGAGCGGCGTTCCGATCTCATGCGCCAAGCTGGCCGCCAGTTGTCCGGCAATGGCCAGCCGCTCCGAGCGCGCCAGCATGCGCTGCGTCTCGAACAACTCTTCGTTGATGCGGGTGAGTTCGAGATTGCGCTCGCGCAACTCTTCAGTGGCGTCGGAGACGCGCGTCGACAGCTCTTCGTTCAGCGCCTTCACGCGGTCCATCATGCGATTGAAACGCGACGCGATGACGCCGAGTTCGTCTTCCCGGTGAACGTCGACGCGCGCGTTCAACGCTCCCGCTTCCGCGCCGGCCATGACCTCGAGCATGTGCTCGATCGGGCGGTTCACCAAACGCGAAAAGAACAAACTCAGCAACACGATGATGGTCAGGATGGCGCCCACCAACACCATCACATTGTACTTGATCAACTGCATGGAGATGACGTTGATGCCGGACTTCGACACCTTCATATTCAAGCATCCCAATGCTCGCTCGTTGTTCATGATCTGCGCGCCGATGATCCAGGAGGGAACCTTGCCCGACCCGGTCTCCGCTCCAATGATCCAAGAGAGATCGGTGCCCGACCCGGTTTCAATGGATTGAACTCCTTCGAACGGGCTGTAGTACTCCACCATTTCCGTCACGTTGGGCTGGGCGTCCAGTTCCATCAACGGGGACTGAGGATCAGACGCCAGCACGAGCGTGTGGCGATCGCCGGGACCATGCAAGTAAACAGAAATCTCCAAGACGTTCCGGTGATCCCGCTTAATGACTTGGAACTCCTCCTTCAGCGCGGCGGGATTGTCATACAGTCCGAGCTTGGCAAAACGGTCGGCGTTGGCCAGGGCCAATTCCACGGCCCGGTGATATTGATCCTCTTCGACCAACAGTTGGGTGAAAATTTTTGCGGTAGCCGTCGACACCGCCAGCACCGATATCAGAACCACGGTTACGATCAAGATGATCTTCGTGCGCAGGCGCAGATTGTGAAAGAAAGGTCTCATGGGCCTTGCCGATGGAATCGTCGATCTCGCAAGTCGATTTATTATAGCTGAAATCCATAGGCCGCGACGGTTGATCTGCGAGCGGAGCGCGCGCCGTTTGACAGATGTTTTCTCCGTGGGTTAGAGTCCTCAGCGAAGAGGAGGCCAAATCCATCCGGCTTCCCGGGTCGGAATGTAAATTTCAATGAAGGAATTCCTATGCTCGACGTCGCCTTGGTTCGCAATAATCCGGAATGGATCGTCTCCAAAATCGCTCAGCGCGGAATCGCGTTGAACTTGGATGAGTTTCTGCGGTTGGACAAGCAGCGGCGTGACCTGCTGACCCAAGCCGAGCAGTTGAAAGCGCAACGCAACAAGGCCTCCGAAGAGATCGCCGTTCTCAAAAAGAACAAGCAGGACGCATCGCAAAAAATCGGGGAGATGAAAGCGGTGTCGGACCGCATTGCCGCTTTCGATGTGCAAGTCCGCGCGGTCGAGCAATCGCTTCGAGAGTTGCTGCTGTATGTTCCCAATATTCCGCACGAGACCGTGCCGTCGGGGAAGACCGCCGACGATAATCGCGAAGAACGGCGCTGGGGCGAGCCGCCGGCGTTGGCGTTCACGCCCAAGGATCACACCGATCTGGGGGAAGCGCTCGACATTTTGGATTTCGAGCGGGCGTCCAAAATTTCCGGCGCGCGCTTTGCGATTTACAAGGGTGTCGGCGCGCGGCTTGAACGCGCTCTCATCAATTTCTTTCTGGATGTGCAGACCAAGGAGAACGGCTACACCGAAGTGCTGCCGCCGTTCATCGTTAACTCCGCTTCGCTGCTCGGCACCGGAAACCTTCCCAAGTTTGCCGAGGATTTGTTTCGTCTGAAGGTGGGCGAAGAGACGCGCGATCTGTGGATGATCCCGACGGCGGAGGTGCCGGTCACCAATCTCTTTCGAGACGAAATTTTGGAGGAAGCGCAACTGCCGATTTCGTTGTGCGCCTACACGCCTTGCTTCCGCAGCGAGGCCGGCAGCTACGGAAAAGATACGCGCGGCTTGATCCGACAACATCAGTTCAACAAAGTCGAGTTGGTGAAATTTGCGCATCCGGAGAATTCCTACGAGCAGCACGAGCGATTGACGCGCGACGCCGAGGCGATTCTTCAGAAGTTGAATCTTCACTACCGCGTGGTCACGCTCTGCACCGGGGACATGGGGTTCTCCTCCGCCAAGACTTACGATTTGGAAGTCTGGCTGCCATCGCAAAATGGATTTCGCGAGATTTCCTCCTGCTCCAATTTTGAGGCCTTCCAGGCGCGGCGCGCGAACATTCGATTCCGCCCGCAAGGGAAGGGCAAACCCGATTTCGTGCACACCCTGAACGGCAGCGGATTGGCCGTCGGGCGCACCTGGCTGGCCATCATCGAAAATTATCAGCAGAAAGACGGCAGCATCGTCATTCCGGAAGTCCTGCGGCCCTATCTGGACGGGATGGAAGTTATCGAGCGAAGCAAGTGAGGCGCGTTCCTTTCGCCCGGTGTTGTTCTTGTCTGCAAGAATTCTGAGTTCCTTTTGAGGAAAGCACTTTGGGTTCGCGTCTACTCCACCGGGTCATTGCTGGCGGATGGGCTAGAACCGATATGTGCGACATCCTATACAGAATTGATTAGGATCCTGCATGTATCAAAGCGGCGGAACGGACTGTACGAATAAATTGACAGCGTGCTCTCAGCGCCGATAGACTGCTGGCGGGCGCGGAGGCGTGGCCGAGTGGTTTAAGGCGGCGGTCTTGAAAACCGTTATCCGTTAACGCGGATCGTGGGTTCGAATCCTACCGCCTCCGCCAGAGATGAGCTGATCTACGAGATAACCTTCCATTGTGCTGTCCCGAAAATAGAAAGAATGCCTAACACAACCCTTTCAGGGTTGCGTAGTTGTTGGGGAGGATTCGTGACCCAGGGTAGTCCGCCGAAGAGCTGGCGGACAACCCTGGGCTATTGAAGGCGTCCCCTTCGGACAAGAACTAGTTCGGCTCAAATGCTTGTTCATTTTCATACCCCGGGGTGGTCGCCGGGGCGACCATGCGCGACCGCCCCGAAAATAGTCAAGGGGTTCTCTGCGCTACCTCAGCGTCCTCGGCGCCTTTGCGGTGAATGGCTGTCCCAGCAAGCCAAACATTTTCATTCCCTCGGGTGCGCCGGAAGTTTGGCGAATGAACAACAGCGTTGAACTCCATTAAATTCGTTTTCATGATTTCATTTGAATTCTTCCGCGGCTCGGTTTAACGTAGTTACCATCCATCAGTTTTCTAAATCTGAATCGGGCCATTGGCC
>CAZIDA010000251.1:4252-5552 GCA_964537865.1 uncultured Acidobacteriota bacterium | reverse complement strand
AAGGGTGGTTGTCTAAAATCAAGTCGTCCCCAGTTTTGTTCTCAAGCGCATCCAGAAAACAAAAAACAAAAAAGGCAAAAAAGGAAAAAAGGGGTCACACCTGGACATAGGACAAAGAGGCGATGACCTTCTGAGGGAGATTTTGTTGACAGTTTGAATTTTCTTCGGGCGTATAATTGTTTTGCGAATGCAGTGAAGTAATGCCCTCAACCAACCATCCCCCGGCGATGGAGTGGCTATGTCCAGAGCGTTGCGCGTTCAATGGGAAGGATGCTGGTATCACCTGACCTCGCGGGGCAATGAGCGGAAGGCCATTTTTCGGGAGGACGAAGATCGTCTGCATTTTCTCGGGTTACTGAGCGAAATGACGGTGCGATATCGAACGCGGCTGCACGTGTACACGCTGATGGACAATCATTATCATCTGGTCTTGGAAACGTTGGAGGCCAATTTGGCGGAGGCGATGCAGTGGCTCAACAGCGGATACAGCGGGTGGTTCAACCGGCATCACCGCCGCCGGGGACATCTCCTGCAAGGGCGATACCAGGGGATCGTGGTGGAACCGGAGCGATGGGGGTTGGAGTTGAGCCGTTATGTGCATTTGAATCCGATTCGGGTCCAGGGATTTGACCTGAGCAAGAAAGCCCAACGGCAGAACCGGGCGGGAGTCGGAAGAGAACACGGAGGAGAAGTGTGGAGAGCCCGAATTGAATATTTAAGGAGCTACCGCTGGAGTTCGTATCGAGCCTACATCGGTTTGGAAGCAGCGCCCGCTTGGTTGACTTGCGGAGAAGTCTTGAAGTGGATGGGAGGAGTGCGGGAGAGGCGACCGAAAGCCTACCGCGAATATGTGGAGTCGGCGGCGCGGGAAGGGCTGAAGCAGACACCGTGGGAAGAGCTGCGGGCGCAAGTGGCGCTGGGAGAGGAAGAGTTTGTGCGACGGGTTCAGCGCCACGCATCGGGAGACGACGAGGAGCAACCGAGTGTGCGGGGGTTGAGGCGAAGAGTGGAGTTGGCGCGAGTGGTGGAGGTGGTCGAGGGGCTGCGAGGAGAACCCTGGCAACAATTTGCGGAGCGGCGCGGAGATTGCGGAAGGGACTTGGTGTTATCATTAGCTCGGCGCCATTGCGGATTGACGCTGGGGGAATTGGGGAAGAAGATGGGGATGGGCCGATACAGCGCCGTGAGCAAAGCAATCCTCCGGTTTCAAGAACGAGTCCAGAGGGATGCAGCATTGCGCGCCCTGCAGGACAAGGCCAATTCTGCTCTGTCCCATGTCCAGGTGTGACCCCTTTTAATC
>CAZIDA010000251.1:0-4152 GCA_964537865.1 uncultured Acidobacteriota bacterium | reverse complement strand
TGACCCCTTTTAATCACATCGACGAAGTGATCCGCATTCGCACTGGAGAGCGTAAAGAGGACGCAGTTTAGATGAACACGGATGACATTTTGAACAGACGCTAACGACAAGGCTTTGGACCAAGCAGCGGCGGCGATCGGGCAGTCCTATCTTCGCTATCGTTACGGCAACGGTTTCACAGGTCGCGGCCGCCAAAGGGGTGGCCGGTCCGTCTACTATCACGGCGGTCCATGTCCACCGTTGGTGTATGAGTCATATGTGACAGAGGTCGCTTGCAAAATGAGAACGGTCATGAGATGCTTGGTTTAGAATTCAAGATGCTTCGCATGTTAGGAAAAGCTGGCCGCGCGGTTCGCACGAGTGAACGCCGGCAGCAGGAGGAAAACATGAAAAACTGTGGGAGGAAAACATGAAAAACTTCGGACTATTCTTGCTGTCAGTAGCAGTTGTGGCTACTGCCTCCATTCTTTTTGCGCAGAACCAATCCTCTACAAACATGAAATCCCCCATTACTCTTCAAGGTACAGTAACGGAGGTCACTCACCCGTCACCTTACGAAACCCACGTCTTGCTTCAAACCAAACAAGGAACACAAGAAATATGTTTAGGGGATTCCCGCTTCCTCGATGAGAATGGCTTGTCCCCCAAGAGGGGCGACGCCACTGAGGTAACGGGGTTTACAAGCCGTACAGAAGATGGAACGCTGGTCGTGGCGAACAGCCTGCAGGGAGGCAGCCAGAACGTGAAACTGTGGAATGCAGGCGGCAATCCCCGCAGGTATGAAGACCGGCGTGGCTGGTACTGTGATCGCTATTACGATCATCATGGCTCTAGCCACCATCATTACTGGGGTCATCGTGATTGTTGCTGGTAGGCTCAAAGGCCTTGTGATGTTTGGATAGCGGGTGCCTTAAGGAAAGTGGGGAACTACAGAGGGTACCCGCTACGTGCGTCGTCGAAGGCAAAGGACGCGCTCGTAGGGGCTGTTGCGCATCGAATACGGTAGACCGTACGGAAGACACCGTCAACAAGGGTGCACTTGTCCTAAAAAAGCGGCGGCAAAGAATGTGCCGCAATCAGCTTCCTCGACTGAAGGTGAATCATGCAAGCCGGAATCCATTTGGAGCCTCGTGACAAAGTTCGGGAAGCTTACTCAGAAGCTGCCGACAATCCCACCGGCAAGCATCCATTCCCGGTAGGCCGCACGTTCGCCGAGAGTGTTGGTTATCCCGCTGCGTTGCTCGATAGTGTACCGTCAATCGCGGTCGAGGCGTTCGCAGGGGTTTCAAACGTTTCAGTGTTTGCGGATATACCCAAGGGCGCGACGGTGCTTGATCTGGGGTGTGGGGCTGGCTTGGACTCGCTGATCGCTGCAAGTCGAGTGGGTCTAGGCGGCAAAGTGATAGGCGTTGATTTTAGCGAAGCCATGCTGGACCGAGTGCGGCGGACGGCGCACGAACTCGGCATCGAGAATGTATCATTCCAGCAGACGGACGCGGAACGAATACCCCTGCCCGATGCTTCGGTTGATGTCGCGCTTGTAAACGGAATCTTTAATCTCAACCCTGCACGCGAGAGCATTTTCCGTGAGCTGGCGCGAGTGCTCCGTTCCCGCGGCAAGGCCTACGTAGCTGAATTGATTCTGGCAGGACCCCTGCCATCGAATGTCACGCAAACCGATGCTGATTGGTTCGCTTGAATCGCAGGCGCAAAGGAAGGAGGTGCCTTCCTCGCGGAGTTTCGGGCGGCAGGATTTCGGGAAGCGAACCTTCTTCGTTCGTTCCGTAACGCCAAGACGAAGAGCCCCTATGTGCTTGCCGCCGAAGTTGTCGCATATCGTGACTAGACCCGCGACAACTGCGACGCGTTGCCAGCCGTCCCGCTCAGGTCATCAGATCGAAGGCGTAATTGCGATGGATCGCGCACGGTGGAGCGCGATTTCGGATGAAGAATGCAAAGCGCTTAACGGAGGGAATAGGGATGGCATTCGAACGAACAGTAACGACCAACAAACCATTCGATGAGGCAGTGGCAGCCATCGAGAAAAAGGCAGTCGAGAAAGGCTTTCGAGTTCTGCACACGCACGATGTGGCTGCGACGCTGACGGAGAAAGGCTTTCCCCGCGAGCCATTGAAGATCATCGAAATTTGTAATGCGAAGTACGCCAGTCAGGTGCTCAATAAATAAAGATGTGAAGATTTCCTTGATGCTCCCCTGTCCGATTAGTGTCTACGTCAAGGAAGGGAAGACACACATTAGCACCCTGCTGCCGAGTTCCATCGCCGACTTCTTCCCGCAGGCGAAAATCGAAGACATAGCGAGGGAAGTCGAGAGCGTGGTCCTTAAAATCGTAGAGGAAGCGAAGTAGCTCCTCGCGCTTTTCGAGGGCGGCGAGTTGCGGAGAAGGTGTGGGAGTACAAGAACTGAGGCATAAAGTGAATGATAGGGACGATCTCTTCGAGGGTAAATGGTACGCGCACCCTCCGATGCGGAATGCCCTCATTGCCGGGGCACTGACCGGTCTAGGGTACGGCCTGGCGCATCTCGGCCTCGTTTCCCAGCTTGTGGAGACCTCTCTTTATGTTGTGGCCATACCGCTTGGAGGTTACCACTGGGGCCGCGAAGGGATCGAAGAACTGGTGGAGGAACACAAGGTAGGCATCGAAATCTTGATGATGGCGGCCACGATCGGGTCGGCAGTGCTGGGCATGTGGGATGAAGCGGCCTTTTTGGTCTTCCTTTACGGTGCGGCGGAGGGACTCGAGGAATACACGACCGCGCGGACGCGCGCCTCGATTCGCAAGCTCTTGGACCTGGCTCCCAAGGAAGTACGGGTCGTCAGGGACGGGAGCGAGATAACAATTCCCCTCGAAGACCTCAGCGTGGGCGATGTCTTCGTGGTTCGTCCTGGTGGGGCCATCCCCACGGACGGCATCATCGTCAAGGGCCGGTCCAGCGTGAATGAAGCTCCCGTGACGGGCGAATCGTTTCCCGTCGAGAAAAGCGAGGGGGCGAAGGTTTTCGCTGGAACGCTTAATCAGGAAGGCGCGCTTGAAATCAGAGCAACCGCGACCTTCAAGGACAACTCGCTCGCCAAGCTGGTTCACTTGGTCGAGGAAGCGCAGGAACAAAAGAGTAAGGCCCAGCTCTTCATCGAGAAGTTCGGGCGGCGCTATTCTCCCCTGGTCCTACTCACCTCCTTGCTACTTATTGTGATTCCGGCCGCACTGGGTGTTGCCCTGGCTGAGTGGGCGACGCGGGCCGTAGTTCTGCTGGTGGCCGCTGCCCCCTGCGCTCTGGTGATGTCAACGCCAGTGGCCATTGCGGCCGGCATCGGCACCGCCGGCCGTTCAGGAGTGCTCGTCAAGGGTGGAGTTCACCTCGAAAACCTCGGCAAGGTCACGACGGTTGCGTTTGACAAGACCGGAACTCTTACCATGGGAACACTTGTTGTGACCGATGTCTTGCCTCTGAACGGAGAGCCCGCGGAACTATTGGCCTTGGCTTATGCTGTTGAGCAGTATTCTGAGCATCCCTTGGCTGAGGCGATCGTAAGGAAGGCGAGAGAGTCCGGGGTGAACTCCCTGCCTTCAGGAGATTTCAGCGCACTTGTGGGGTCGGGCGCAAAGGCGAGAGTGGGCGATAGGACAGTCTGCATCGGCAAGCCGCATCTATTTGAGGGTCGCGGTCTAGAGGTGGACGACACTCCTCAGGCCGAAACGCTCCGAAACCAGGGGAAGACGGTGATCCTCGTGGGCGATGACCAGAGGGTTCTGGGCCTCATTGCCCTTCGCGATGAGGTTCGCCCACAGGCCAAGGAGGTCATCGCGCAGCTACAAAGGATAGGAGTCCGCGCCGTGATGTTGACTGGAGACAACGACCGAACGGCACGAGCCATTGGAAGCGAATTGGGGATCAGCGAAGTGCGGGCCAGCCTGAAACCGGAAGACAAGATTCGGGCCATCGAGGAACTTGAACGCCAGTACGGGCCTGTCGCCATGGTCGGCGATGGAATCAATGATGCGCCAGCTCTGGCAAGGGCCACGGTCGGTATCGCGATGGGAACTGCCGGAACCGATGCTGCCATCGAGGCTGCCGACACCGCCTTGATGGCCGACGACTTGAGGAAGGTCGTCTATGCAATCAACCTGG
>CAZIDA010000250.1:0-5600 GCA_964537865.1 uncultured Acidobacteriota bacterium | reverse complement strand
GTCCGCCGCGGTCCGCCGTGGCGGAACGCCGCTGTGGATGCGAAGCGCACGAACGGCCCAAAAACATGAAAACGGTCGAGCTGATCGAACTGAGAGCAACTTCGTCCCCGAAGGGGACGCGTTCCACAGCCCAGGGTTATCCGCCTGCTTTTCAAGGCGGACTACCCTGGGTGGGAGTTCGCCTAAACAAAGGTGGTAACCCCAACGGGGTTACGGCCAACGAAACCTAATTCCGGGACAACTCCTTTTCAAAATAAGCGATAGTCTTTTTAAGCCCTTCGCTCAACGGAACGGACGGCTTCCATCCCAGCTTCGCTTTAGCCAAGCGAATGTCCGGACATCTCTGCTTCGGATCATCGCTGGGTAATGGCCGTCGGACGATTTTCGACCGCGAGCCGGTCAGCGTGATGACCAGCTTGGCAAGCTCCAAGATCGTGAACTCGCGCGGATTCCCCAGATTCACCGGCCCCAAGAAACTGCGGTGGTCCATCAAGCGAACCAACCCCTCGATCAGATCGTCGACGTAACAAAACGACCGCGTCTGCTTTCCATCCCCATATATCGTAATCGGATGGTTCCGCAACGCCTGCATGATGAAGTTGGAAACAACGCGTCCGTCGTTGGGCGCCATCCTCGGTCCGTAGGTGTTAAAAATTCGCGCGATCCGAATGTCGATGTGATTTTGCCGGTGATAATCCAGCATCAGCGTTTCGGCCAACCGCTTTCCTTCATCGTAGCAACTTCGTAGGCCGATGGGATTGACGTGCCCCCAGTAGCTTTCTCGTTGCGGATGCTCCAGCGGGTCGCCGTAGACTTCGGAGGTGGACGCTTGCAACATCCGCGCGCGAATCCGCTTGGCCATGCCGAGCATGTTCAGCGTTCCGACCACATTGGTCTTGACCGTCTTGATGGGATTGAACTGATAATGAATCGGCGAAGCCGGGCAGGCCAAATTATAAATTTGGTCCACTTCCAACAAGATCGGGTTCACGATGTCGTGGCGAATGAATTCAAAATTCTCCTCGCCGCGGCATCGAACAATGTTTCGCTTGGCGCCGGTGAAGAGATTGTCGACGCAAATCACGTCGTCGCCGCGACGCAACAAAAACTCGCACAGATGAGACCCCAGAAATCCGGCGCCCCCGGTGACCAGAATCCGCATACTCCACTCCTCTCAGGATTTGACCAAATCATGACTGATACTGAAAACCAACTGAACAATAGGTCGGATGGAGCAAGCTGCGGAGTCATTATCGATGCCGCCGCTGCTTCTGTCAACGCGAGCGGACGACGCTTCGATAAATCGACTCCAGATCTTCTGCGTTTTGTTGAATCGACTTCACCGGAGTCTTCGAAGCTCCCAGTCGCAGCCGCAGAGCGGGGTCGTCGATCAACCGCTGTATCGTCGCAGCCAAGCTCTCCGCGTCTCCCAGTTTGAAGTGGAGACCATTGATCTCATGTTGAACCGATTCCGCCATTCCTCCTCGATCGGCGGCAATAACGGGAATACCCGCCAGCAACGCCTGGCGAATAATCAAAGGAGCATTCTCGAACCAGATCGACGGGACCACCAGCACATCCATTTCAGAGAGGACCTGGCCGATCTTCTCAATCGGAAACTTTTCTCGGAACTCAATCTCGAAGCCCGCCGCGCGCTTCTTGAGATTCTCAAAATAATCCGGATGCCCCTCGTACTCCACCGGCGATCCAAAAATCTTCAAGTGGGCGTTACCAGACGGAAGCCTACGAAAGGCTTCGACCAGGACGTGGGCGCCTTTCGAAGGAATCAGCGTCGCTACAAAACCGAATGTGATCTTTTCCTGCCGGGTCGGCGACACCGGCCACACCAGCGACGCGTCGATCCCATTGTCCGAGAGAATCATGTTCGACGAATCGCAACCGAATTTCAGAAATTCTTGCCGCACAAATTCCGAGGTCATGATGAGCCGATCAACCTTCTTCAAAACCCCTCGGCTATGGCGGTGGAACCTTTCGATTTCGCGGGCGGGCTGCGGACGAGTCCACCATCCCATCATGCTTCGTCGCCATTTTCCAAACCACCCATTCTCGTCGCCGTTTCCAAATCGCTCGGAAATCGCCTTCAAGTGGGCGCCGTCCATCCACGGCTTCAAGCATTCTCCGCAGACTTCGGGCTCGACGGTCTCACACAATCGGAGCGAAGGATGCAGGCGTTGGCCGCGAAGACACGTCATCCAAAAATCATGGATCGTCAACACAAACGGAATGGAGCGGCGTTGCGCCACTTCGACCATGTCCGTGGAAAGGCAGGTGAGGTGATGCGCATGCACGACGTCCGGGCGCCAATCGTCCAAAAACTTCGCGAACACCTTGTCGACCTGAGGATTGCGATAGATTCGCTCAAACTGGTCGACATCTTTGAAATTATTGTTTACCCGAAAGACATCCAGCCCGTCCACCCGCTCATGGAGGAGATGGTATTCAGGCAGATTCTGGCGATGAGTTCGCGTGAAGATACGCACTTCATGACGGCCGCTCAATTGTCGAGCCAGCATGTACACGTAATTCTCGGAACCGCCCCAACTCTCCGGAGGAAAAACGTGAATGATGTAACATATGCGCACGGAATCGGTTTCCCTTCTAAAGTTTCCCGATGAATTGATGAAAAGTCACATCCGTCGACGGGGTGTTCAGTCTAAAGCCATACCATGAATTTATTTGCTTTACATCCACGAAATCTGCCGTCGAAACAAAAGGAATAATAGAGTAAGGTGTCACCAGAATCAACCAATGAAGCCCAGGTTTCCTTGCGTTGCATAGAGTCGGCATGATACGGTAGGCGACTTCACTGGCTGGATAAACTCTGCAAACGCCTTCTCAGCTTATGAAATCAATCCTAAACCACATTCGAAAGAGAATAAAACCGGCCCCGGATTTCAAAGATGGAGAATCCCCCTTGTGTAAGGTGGGACGGTGGTGGGATCAATCTCCCGAGAAGTTACAACAGAGGGGCCTTATTGCGTGGATGGAGCACGATCACATCAAAAGACACATCAATCGGCGCACTACGGGGGACGAATCGCTTGACTGGTTCAACTACATTCTGCAGAAATATTTTCAGACTCCTGTTCGACGCGCCCTTTCGCTTGGCTGTGGAGATGGAGGTCTCGAACGTCATGCGCTATCAAGAGGGTCTGTTGCCGCCTTTGATGCGTACGACGCCTCGCCGGGAGCCGTCGCAACCGCTCAAAAGACCGCGACGAGCATGGGGCTAATTCATCAAATCAATTATTCGGTGGTCGATATGAATTGCCTCAAAATTGCACCTGAATCTTTTGAGGCCGTCTTTGCCTCGATGAGCATGCACCATGTGCAGGCACTGGAACACGTATTCGAGGAAGTCCGAAAGGGGCTCACACGATCAGGATATTTCATCATGAATGAATATGTCGGCCCGACCCGCTTTCAGCTTCCCTCCATCCAGACCAAACTCATCAATGATCTGCTGAACATCCTACCTCTCAGGCTTCGCCGCATCATTCGTGATGGAAAAGTCGCAAACGAAATAAAGACGTGCCATCAAATCCATCCTCTTTCTTGGTTTGATGAGAATGACCCCTCGGAAGCGGTTCGCTCGGCTGAAATACTACCTCTGCTTCAGGGTTTCTTCCATGTGGTCGAGTTCAAACCTTATGGGGGAGCCTTGCTGCATTTCCTGTTGGAAAATATCGTGGGCAATTTCGATAACAACAAGGAGGAGGACAGGGCTTGGTTAAATATGCTTGCCTACGTGGAGAGCGCCTTGGAGGAAGCGGGCACGATTGGGAGTGACTTTGCATTGATAGTGGCATCGCCAAAAGAACCTTGAAAGGCAACCGCAAAATACCATTCAAGGACTCGCATCTTTCAACCATTGGCACTGTATGGGCGTCTTTGTCGATGGATTGTGCCGCCAGTCGTCATTCAGCCGGCGCGTCGCGTGGTTTGGTAGAGCCGCTCAATTTCTTCGGCGTTTTCTTGAATTGTTTTCACGGGGGTCGGCTGGGAAAGAGCATCCAGCGCCGATCGATCTTCGTACAGCAACGCCAGCTTTCGATGCAGGTCATCGATGTCACCATACTTGAAATGGAGTCCGTTGATTCCATCGCGCACAAATTCCGCCATTCCGCCGATGCCAGCCGCCACGATCGGCACGCCGGCCAGAAAAGCTTCGTGAATCGTCAGCGGCGAGTTCTCGTACCACAACGAGGGAACGACGAGAACATCGATCTCCGAGAGTATTTTTCCAATCGCCGCATTCTCGAAGCGACCGCAAAAGTGAATTCGCGAATCCCCTTCCGACATCTTCTTCAACTTCTCTCCGTATGTCGGTTGAACCGCCGGGTCGCCGAAAATCTTCAGAACCGCGTCGCCCGACAACTTTCGAAAAGCCTCGATGAGAAGATGAATGCCCTTGTGTTCCATGATCGAGCCAATATAGCCAACCCGAAATTGAACAGAAGGGACCTTCTCATATCCAACAAACCGCGAAACATCGTAGCCATTATCGGAAGCGATGATCTTTCCCTCAGGAATGCCGAATTCAATCATTTGCCGACGAAGAAAGTGCGAAGGAGAAATAAACAAATCAATCTCTCGCATGACAGTTCGAAGATAGAATCGCCGGTAAGCAAACAGAGGCGCCGTCAAACTTGAAAGCCACGGCTGCAAGCCGACCTGTGAAGTCAATTCCATGCACCGTCCGCATCGCCATCCGCCGTAAGCGTTCGAGCAAATCTTCTTCTTGTAATCGTACAGATTGATCCGCGGACACATGAGCCAGAAGTCGTGAAGCGTCATGAGGACCGGCACGCGGCATTGCTTGGCGTGGCGCACGACGGTTCCGGAAACGTTGTGAAGGTGTTGGAGGTGAACCACGTCGGGACGAAACTCCCGGAGCACTTCTCGAAAACGCGAGCCGATCCATTCATCTTTGAAGGAATTCAGAGCTTGACCCAGCCAAAGCAATTTTCCCCATTCCACCGGCACATGCCACACCCGATAAACCGGAAGCGAGTTGTAATCCGATCGCTCCATGCGCGCAGGTCCCAGGGCCCCGCCGTGCTCAAAAGCGAAAACTCGGACATCGTGCCCTCGAGCGGCCAGCGCCTTCGAAAGCGAGTAGGTGTAAATCTCGCTGCCCGCTTGATGCTTCGGCAGAAATTGATGGATGACCTGGAGGATCTTCATGCGTTTTCAAAATGTGATTCTTAGATTCCTTGCGAAAGGCTGGCACCCAGCATCTCCATCGTTTCGCTGAGACGATGGTTTTTCTGGCGCCAATAGTAATACTTGCTCAGGACATCGCCCGCCGCGCGCGCAGCAACATTGATCAGGAGAAAGCGCGCTTCGTCGGCGCTGAGCTTCGGATAGCGGGCCACAAGTTGTCGCATGGTGTAGTTGAAACTCGCGCGCAGCGGATCTTGTCCTACAGGAACCGTCGGCGGAAGCACTTGGCGGTTTCCTCGCAAACGCGCGAGCAACGCCGAGACCCTCTCCACGGTATTCCTCGCGCCTTGCTGTATTGCGCTCTCCCGGTTCTTTGAATTCAAGACTTCGGACTCGAGATCGCCAACCTCTAA